>JBBAAT010000007.1:0-21156 GCA_041658145.1 Bacteroidales bacterium
TGATGACATTTGTCAGCTTGGAATTGTTGTTTTTGAAATTGGTAGTGATAGACTCAATATTTGCAAAGATCACCGATAACCTGAACCGTTGAGTACTTACCAGGGTATCTATATTGTACGTTGCATGTTCAAGATTTTTGATGGTAAATTTTATGCTTTCAAAACTACGCATCAGGTTTTCGCGCGTGCTTTCATTAAAAACATACTGAATAACTGAAATCACAGAATCAAGCGATGCCATAAGTCTTTCTGCCTTCTTTTTCAAGGGCAGCATCTGTGCGCTCACTTCTTCTGAAATAGAAGCTTGTATGCCGGATAGTAAAGTATCGCCGTTTTCTGCATATATATATTTGTATTTCTTACTGATGCTGTCATGTAAGATAATCTCAATAGCCTTGGAACCTAAAAAATCCGAGTTATAAATCCTGGCAATCGAATTACGTCCTATTTTAATATCGTTTTCAACAGAAAATGTAACAAGCACTCTTCCTTTATTATCCATAAATGAAATACTTCTTACTTCACCAACTTTTAATCCGTTTATGACTACTGGATTGGCTTCAACTAAGCCGTTTACCTGGCTATAAACAGCATAAAAAACCCTGCTGCTCGAAAAATAATTTCTTCCCTTCAGGAAATTAAATCCCCAGTAAAAAAAAGCAAGGCTGATAACTACCAGTATTCCAACTTTTATTTCCCGTTTTATTTTTACATTCATTTTTTTCTCTTAATTTTCTTGCAAAGCTATTAATTTTTTTTAATCAATTTCATCGCTTCCTGTGGAGAAATTCTTTCGCCATTCAGAAAAGCTACAAGAAATGCATCTTTGAAACCCATTCCACGAACTTTCTCTAATAAGGTCATGGCTGAATCCGGAGTGGGTTCACTGCCTGTTACATATTTATATAGTCCCTTATTAAAATATGTCTGAACATCTTTAAGTCCTTTAAAATCAGGTGAATTTACAGGTTTCTTGACGGATGATGCTGCAAACTGAACTTTAAAGACGATTTCATTTTTTTTAATTACTTTTATTGATGTGTCCTTTGCTGTAACTGCAGTATCGTTCACAATCTGCTGATAAGTAACGTCAGTATCTTTGCTCTTTAATTCATTCTGATTGGATAATGTGGTATTTCCTTCCAATTCATTTTTATATGTTTTGAAAGCTTTGTAAATACCCAATGCAATTAATTCTTGTCCTTTAGCTGAACTTAAAAAACTTTCATCTTTTAGATTGCTAAGAAAGCCTGTTTCAATTAAAATGGAAGGCATTGCAGTTTTATATAGTACCAGAAAACCTGCCTGTTTTACTCCCCTATCGGACATACCTGCTTTTTCTTTCATTTGGGCCTGAACCTTAGTTGCCAGGCTTAAGCTTTGGTCAAGGTAGGCGTTCTGGTAAAGAGAAAAAATAATATAAGCCTCGGTAGAAGCAGGATCGAAACCATCGTAATTATTCGAATAGCTGTCTTCCATGAAGATGGAGGCATTTTCCTTTTGAGCTATTTCGAGGTTTGCCTGCGACTTATGCAAACCCATTACATACGTTTCGGCGCCATAAGGATTCTCAGAAGGATTGGCATTACAATGAATAGAAATAAAAAGATCAGCTTTGCTTTCGTTGGCGATCCGGGCTCTTTTAAATAACTCCACAAGAACATCTGTATTCCGGGTATAGACTACTTTTACTTCAGGAAAATTTTTTTTGATCAATCCGCCTAATTTCAAAGCGATGGACAATGTTACATCTTTTTCTTTTGTCTTGCTGCCTAAGCATCCCGGATCACGCCCGCCATGCCCGGCATCGATCACCACCTTGCTGATCTTATAACTCTGTGCCAAAGACACGTTAAAAAAAGTTAAGAGCAGAAGACACGCAATACCAAAAAAACCAAATGATCGTTTCACCTGAATGTTAAATTTTAATTAGTTTTGTTGGCTAAATAATA
The DNA here is from genome assembly GCA_041658145.1 of Bacteroidales bacterium. GTDB lineage: Bacteria > Bacteroidota > Bacteroidia > Bacteroidales > CG2-30-32-10 > JBBAAT01. Next base: position 1,953 of record JBBAAT010000007.1, read on the forward strand.
ATAAATTAATTTTTAAACTACTCAACCACTAAAATAAATCGCCACAGATTCACAGATTAATCTTATGAAATATTCAGAAAAGAAATATCCGTAACAAAAAGAAAGTTGTCAAATTATTTAGCAATATCTAAATGCCCTTTCGGGTTGATAGAAAACTTTGGCGAAAACTCAGTAATAGCAAAAAGAGTTTTATTATAATCTGTGAATCTGTGGCAAATTTTTTTCATTTACTGCTGAGTAGTTACAGTTTAATTAATTTTACAAAAATAGCATTTATTCCATTGTATTCAAAACACCTTATATTTCTTTTGTTTGTATTGGCATTCACCATGTTGCTTTGCGGATTTATCAGGGCTCAGGATACTATTATTTCTAAAAACGATTCCGTTAAAACTAAAAATGATACCATAAAGAAATCTTCTCCCAAAGAATCCGAGTATGCTCTTTCATCAAAAGTAGAATACACTGCGAATGATTCCATTCGTTTCAACATTGCAGAACAAAAGGTTTATCTTTTTGGTAAATCCGAGATCAAATACGAGGATATTAACCTTACAGCAAATTATATTGAAATCAGTTTTAAAAAAAATCAACTTTACGCAAAAGGAGTAGCTGATTCAACTGGGAAAACAACCGGAGAGCCTGTTTTTATACAAGGTTCGCAAAGCTTTAGTTCAGCAACACTCACATATAATTTTAAAACGAAAAAAGGACTGATTACCTCAATCATCACGAAGGAAGGTGAAAGCTATCTGCATGGAAACTTAGTGAAGAAATTTTCAGACAACTCCATTAATTTAAGAGAAGGCATGTACACTACCTGTGATCTTAGACACCCTCATTACGAGATCAAATTTTTTACAGCACGCGTAATACCTGATGACAAAATTGTGACAGGGCCTTGCTACTTAGTTGTTGAAGATGTACCCATGCCTCTTGCTTTGCCTTTCGGTTACTTCCCGAATAAAAAGGGACAGAAATCCGGCTTGCTTATTCCTTCTTACGGTGAATCTGCCAGCCGTGGATTTTTCTTAGAGAACGGCGGTTATTACGTTGGTTTGGGTGAGCATTTTGACCTTGCCTTAAGAGGCGATGTTTATTCGCATGGAAGCTGGGCAGCAAGGGCGCTTTCAAATTACAACAAACGATATAAATTTAACGGGAACATTAATTTCGGCTATGCGATCAATACTGAAGGCGACCAAGGAACACCCTCATATAATAAAAGGAACGATTTTTATATTAAATGGTATCACAGCCAGGATGCAAAAGCCAGACCCAACAGTCGTTTCTCAGCCAATGTGAACGCAGGAAGCAGCAAATACAATAAATACAATCCCTCAAGCACGACCGATTATTTAACGAACACACTGCAATCGAATGTATCTTATTCTACAACAATTGCAGGAAAATATAATTTCTCGGTAAATATGAGCCATAGCCAGAATACCCTTAACCGTACCGTTTCATTGAATCTTCCGGAAATTGCTTTTTCTGCAAACCGTTTCTATCCTTTCAGGAGTGAAAAAAGGGTGGGTAAAATGCGTTGGTACGAGAATATCAGCGTAGGATATGCCATGAATGCCGAGAACAGCATCAATACTATCGACTCTCTTTTGTTTCGGGAAGAAACGCTGAAACAGATGCAGAACGGCATAAAGCATTCTATTCCGATCAGTAATTCAATTAAAGTACTGAAAACTTTTACATGGACAAATACGATCAGCTTTACCGAACGCTGGTACCTGCAAAGTATAGAAAAACATTGGATAAACGATATGCACATTGTGAATGGCGATACCATGTTCGGTTATTTTAAAACCGACACCATTCAGGGCTTTAAAGCTGCGCGTGATTTTAATTTTTCTTCATCGCTGAGTACAAGGCTGTATGGGATGTACCAGTTTAAAAAAGGGAAAATTGTGGCTTTACGACATGTTTTAACACCTACCGTTTCGTTCGTTTACACACCTGATTTCGGTAGCGAAAGATGGGGATATTACAGGTATTTAAGGGATGGTGATCAAAGCGTACAGAAAAAATATTATTCTATCTTTGAAACCGGCATATACGGAGCTCCTCCCCGCAATAAATCAGGTTTTATAAACTTTAGCCTTGCAAACAATCTTGAAATGAAAGTGAAGAGTAAAAAAGATACCATTACCGGAATAAAGAAAGTTGTATTGATTGATAACTTTACAATTTCAGGAGGATACGATATTGCCAAAGATTCGCTCAACTGGTCGAAAATCAATATGAACGGCAGAACCAGGTTATTTAAAAATTTAGATGTAACTTATGCCAGCAGTTGGGATCCTTATGTGGTAGATTCTACAGGGAAAAACCTTAATGAGTTTGAATTGAAAAAGAACAAAAGACTGTTCCGTCGCACCAATACGAATTGGGCTTTCAGCCTGAACTGGAGTTTGCGATCAAAACAAAAAAAGAAAGAAATCACCAGCTCAAAAGCCACTGAAGAAGAACTCAACATGATCAAAGCAAATCCGGATGCTTACCTCGATTTTGATCAGCCGTGGAGCCTTAACATACAATATCAGCTTAATTACATGAATAGTTTTGACCCCCGAATACTCGGGGCAAAAAAAATGGTTAACAAAGTAATCCAGACCTTATCGTTCAGCGGCGACGTGAATCTTTCCTCTAAATGGAAAGTGGGATTCAGATCGGGTTACGATTTTGAACAAAAAGATTTCTCCTATACCTCTGTTGACATATACCGCGACCTGCACTGCTGGGAAATAGTTTTTAACTGGATACCTATGGGTTTCCGTAAGAGCTATAATATTACCATCCGTGTTAAATCACCCGTTCTGCAAGACCTCAAGCTGACGAAGAAGAAAGATTTCAGAGATTATTAAATGAGTTTACAGTGTTCCTGTTTGAAGTTTATTAAATTTTTTGTGTTTTAGAGATGCCCTTGAATATTTTTAATACTAAAATTCAATGCTGCAAATAAAAATGGAAGTTTTTTGTTAATCTCTTTTACAATAGCATAAAACATATTTAAAATATATGTATTTTTTTCATCTTGACTTTGTGTGTTAATTAAATTACATATACATTTGTGGCATTACAAAATAATTTAACGAGGATATTATGAGTCCATTATCTATAAGAATTACTTTAAATCCAAAAGTCTGCAAAGGAACACCAACCATCCGCAATATGCGCTTTACTGTTGCTCAAATGCTTGAATTGCTGGCATCAGGAATGAGCAACGAAGAAATATTAAAGGATTATCCATATATAAAAGCGGCGGATATTGAAGCATGTCTTTGGTATGCTTCGCAATTAGCAAATACTAAAAATGTTATTCACGTAGCAAAATAAAAGTGTTTAGGTTCATTGTAGATACCCAGTTACCGCCAAAACTTTCCTCGTTTCTAAAACAGAAAGGATTTGAATCTGTTCATACTACTCATTTTCCGAACGGGCATTTGTTACAGGATGCTGAAATTATTGAAATAGCAAAAAAAGAAATCCGACTTTATTATTGTCCAAAAGAATAATATTATAGCGTATTAATTTTTCTCACTAAAATCCGATGCTAAATGATATTGTAATTCCGTAAGAGCTAATATTACCATCCGTGTTAAATCACCCGTTCTGCAAGACCTTAAGCTGACGAAGAAGAAAGATTTCAGAGATTATTAAAACAACAGAGCATCTCCAAAAACTCAAATTAATGTTATGATAAAAAAAGTATTTCTTTTATTTTATGCTGCAACAGTTTTATCTTATGCATCGTATGCAGATGAAGGTATGTGGCTTCCCATATTGCTGGAACAGCTTAACCAAAGCGATATGCAGAACATGGGTTTGAAGCTGACAAGTGAAGATATATACAGTATTAATAAATCGAGCCTGAAAGATGCAGTTTGTCTTTTTGGCGGCGGTTGTACTGCTGAAGTCGTTTCAGAACAAGGATTGATCCTGACAAATTATCACTGCGGCTATAGCACAGTTAAGTCGCACAGCACGCTGGAAAACGATTATCTTACTGATGGCTATTGGGCACAAGATTTCAAGGAAGAACTTTCCAATACAGGGCTTTCAGTAACATTCCTTATTAAAATGGAAGATGTTACTGTTAAAACACTCGAAGGAGTAACAGCCACCATAACTGAAAATCAGCGCAATGATATTATAACAAAGAATATTGAAAAAATTGAAAAGGAAGCTGTCAAAGGCACGCACTACAAAGCGAAAGTTAAACCATTTTATTACGGCAATGAATATTATCTTTTCATCACCGAAGTGTTCACAGATATAAGATTAGTAGGCGCTCCGCCATCAGCAATAGGAAAATTCGGCGGCGACACCGACAATTGGATGTGGCCACGCCATACCGGCGACTTCGCTATATTCAGGATTTATGCTGATAATAATAATGAACCTGCCGATTATTCCGAAAACAATGTTCCATATAAACCAAAGCAATCACTTGCGATATCACTAAAAGGTGTTAAAAAGGGCGATTTCACCATGGTATATGGATTCCCAGGAAGAACACAGGAATACCTTACATCTTATGGAGTAAATCTGATTGGCAATATAGAGGATCCTGTTATGACCGGCATCCGTTTCAAGAAACTAAAGATCATGGAAACCGCAATGAAGGAAAACCTTCTTATTAAATTTCAATATTCAGCCAAGTATGTCAATATTGCCAATTACTGGAAAAAATGGATTGGAGAAAGCAAGGGATTAAAAAATATAGAAGCAATTGAAAAGAAAAAGAAACTCGAACAGGATTTTACTATATGGGCAAATGCCGACAACTTCCGCAAAGTCAAATATGGTAAGCTGATTAGCGCTTTTGAAAAGGTTTATTCGCAATATGCGCCCATTGCGCTTGCCTGTGATTATTTTATTGAAGCAGGCGCCGGAATTGAGATCATCAAATATGCATGGGGATACAACAACCTTATCTTGAAAAGTATTGACAAATCAATGAAAGATGAGGATATTAACAATATTGTTGTTCAACTCAAAAACGGCGCGAAATCTTTCTTTAAAAATTATGATCTGCCTACTGAAAAAAAAATATTTACCGTTCTTTTAAAAATATATTTTGAAAATGCAGAGTTAAAATACCTGCCTGAAATATTCACAGATGTTATTAAAAATAAATTTAAGGGCGATATCGAAAAATATACCGATTACTTTTATAAAAATTCTTCATTCACATCTGAAGTAAAAGCTCTTAAAATGCTTGATAACTTTAAAAGAAAGAAAGCGGGCAAAATCGCCGGAGATCCTGCATTTATACTCGCATCGGCTATTTACAATAATTATTTCAATAACATCATGCCCTTGTATAATCAATACGATGACCAATTCGACAGCCTTTATCGTATTTACATCACCGGGCTAAGGGAAATGATGCCGGATAAAAAATTCTATCCTGATGCCAATTCTACGCTACGCCTGACTTATGGAAAGGCAGATGATTACAAACCAATGGATGCTGCAGATTATTACTATTTCACTACCCTCGATGGTATCATGCAGAAAGAAGACCCGACAATTGAAGATTACCAGGTGCCGGCAAAACTCAAAGAACTTTATAAAAACAAAGACTATGGCAGATATTCAACCGACAGTATAATGCATGTGGCTTTTATAGCGACAAATCACACTACAGGCGGTAATTCCGGCAGTCCCGTTTTAAATGGAAAAGGACAGTTAATAGGTATAAACTTCGATCGTGTATGGGAAGGTACGATGAGCGACATCATGTTTGATCCCGATCGGTGCAGAAATATTTCACTTGATATCAGGTATGCTTTATTCATAATCGACAAATTCGCAGGCGCTAAAAGGCTTATTGATGAGATGAAGATTGTTGAATAGTTAAAATTCTGATTAACAAATTATCCATCTTTGTATTTTGGTAACTACATAGCCGATGAAAAAATAAATAGAACGCTGATGACGCTGATGATTATGATGACCACAGATAAAATAAAATCTTATTTAATCATAAGCAACTTAGCGAAGCGATCTCACGAACACCTTTAAAATCAATAAATATTGTGAGTAATCTGCGTCATCAGCGTTCTATTCCATTGCCTGAGTAGTTACTATTTTGTTAATTTTACATCAAAATCAAAAACACTTGATCGAACAACTTATCAACTGGGACAAATCGCTGCTGCTGTATTTAAACGGTATGCATACTGATTTCTTCGATTTTGTGATGTACTGGATCAGCAATAAATTCATCTGGATACCTTTCTATCTTTTTCTGATTTACCTGGTAATTCAAAATTACAAATTGAAGACAATTATTGTGCTTATTGCTGTTGTATTACTTATCACTATCAGTGATATGAGTTCTGTTCACCTTTTCAAAGAAGTATTTCATCGCTTACGCCCATGTCAGGATCCTGAGATGAAGCCTCTTATTCACCTTGTTAATGATGAATGCGGAGGCTTGTACAGTTTTGTTTCTTCACATGCGGCAAACACTTTTGCTCTCAGTTTTTTTCTGATAATTGTGCTTGGTAAAAAAGTAAAATATCTTACAACGGGTATGATTATTTGGGCTTCTCTTGTGTCGTACACGCGCATTTACCTTGGCGTTCACTATCCGTTAGACGTGCTGTGCGGCGCAATACTCGGAATTGTCATAGGAATCGGAATCGGGAAGTTGTTTATGTGGTATTATACTCTAAGACGCTAATCTGCCTGCGAGTTATGCACAAGCGGAGAAAAGACATTAACAGTAAAGCAACTTTGACACGATAGATAAAAAAAAATTGCACTCTAAAAAAATGAATTAACTTAGCACCAATTGAAAGACAAATTATGAACATAGAAAAATACATAAACAAAGTTATTCAGGGTGACTGCTTGGACGTTATGAAAAAAATCCCTGATAAATCTGTTAATATGATTCTTTGTGACTTGCCGTATGGGACAACTCAAAATAAATGGGACTCCGTTATTAATCTTGAAAAGCTTTGGCAACAGTACGAAAGAATAATTGAAGATAATGGTTGTATTGCACTAACGGCACAAGGGCTTTTTACAGCAAAACTTATTCTTAGCAACGTAAAACTTTTTAAATACAAAATTATTTGGATAAAATCTAAACCTACAAATTTTCTTAATGCTAAAATTCAACCGCTTCGTAAACACGAGGATATTTGTATTTTTTATAAAAAACAACCAACCTATAACCCGCAAATGACATCAGGAGAACCTTACGATAAAGGTTTTCGCAAAGACCAATTTACAGGCAGTTACGGTGACTTCAAACCACGACACGTAAAAAGTAATGGAGAACGTTATCCAAATGATGTTGTTTTCTACGAAGAACAAAACATTGATGATTACGTTTACATCAAAACAGCAGAATCCGAAGGGACGGTTTTTCATCCGACACAAAAACCAATTGAATTAGGGCGTTATCTAATACGAACATATACAAAACCCAATGACATAATATTAGATAATGCTTGTGGTAGCGGTAGCTTTTTGCTTTCCGCAATCATAGAAAATAGGCAGTTTATTGGTATAGAAAAAAATGAAGATGTTCTTCTTCATAAAGTAGAGACTATTGATTATATTAAAATATGCACAGACAGAATTAAAGAAACACTAAAGAAAAAAGAAGTTAAAAAATCAACCTTGCAACTTTTCACAGAACCAATTGTAAAATATCACACATTATATTATGAAACTAAACGAAAGAGTTTGGTCAGGGCAGCTTATTAGTTGGATTCAGGAAGCAATTCGCGAAGGAAGAACAATTTTTCAAGATGCCACAAATGATGCTGGAATAAAGTTAGAATCGGGGAAAACAAAATTCCCAGATGTGCTTTTATTCACGAACAAAGTTTCTGGTATTATATTTAATGGTTGGGAATTGAAATTTCCTGACACAGCAGTTGATGATACGGAAATGCTTGTAAATGCTTTGGAAAAAGCTGAACGTATAAAATCGGATTCATTTGTTACTTGGAACGGAACAGAGGCAATCATTTGGAAAATTGAAAATGCCAAATATACTCTTGAAAATATTATCAAAATAAAAGAATATCCGAAAGAGAAAACAATAAACAAACGTGATGATTTAGCAAATCCAGTCAATTACAAGAAAAACGAAAAAATACTTCATGATAGATTAAATAAAATCATTCATGATTTGGAATTACTTTTTCTAAATGATGATTTAAAAGAAGCGATAAATGTTTCTGATAATTTTATTGATGCTGTTAGTGATGCAGCATTAATAATTTTACCTCAATTCAAAGAAGAAATAATAAAACTAAAAGGAGCAAATGCAGCTTTCAGAAAGGAGTTTAACCAATGGAAAATTTATGAAAGTTCAACATTGAAAATTCTTGCTTCATCTTCAAGACGTGAAGAAAAAGTAATTGAAGAAGAAGTATTGGCAAAGTTTACTTTTTACAATCTTATCGGCAAAATTTTATTCTACCTTACTCTATCTGAAAACCTATCAGGAAGTTTAAACCGCCTTGAAATTAAATCAACAAAAAACGTCAAAGATGTTTTAGGAAAATATTTTGATGATGCACAGAGAATAGACTACCAAGCAGTTTTCAAACCATATTTTACTGATAAAGTTTCTTTCACCCAAACCGTTAATAACGCACTGTTTGAATTATTCAAATCAATCACGGAGTTTGACTTTAAAGTATTACCAACCGATGTAATCGGAACAATACTCGAAAACCTTGTTCCGAAAGAAGAAAAGCATAAATTTGGGCAATACTTTACACCGACAACATTAGCAAACCTTGTTGCCTTTCCAGCAGTTCAAACAGCTAATGACAATGTTTATGACCCAACTTCTGGGACGGGAACATTTTTAAATTCTTTTTATCAAATTCTGAAATATCACGGCAATACAAATCACGTTCAATTGCTTAATCAAATTTGGGGCAATGATATTTCACATTTTCCTGCAATATTATCGGTTATCAATCTTTACAAACAAAAAGTAAATCAACCGGAAAATTTTCCGAGAGTTACAAGGGATGATTATTTCAACCTTGAGCCGAAAATGAAAGTAGTTTTTCCCGATTCAAAAGATTATAAAAAACAAATACAGCAACCCATTCCAATATTTGATTCTATTGCAAGCAATTTCCCTTTCATTCAGCAGGAAGATATACCCAATGATGTTTTGACTATATTTTTCAGAGAAAAATTTGAAGCAAAACAAAAGGCGTTTTTAAAAGATAATTCGTTTAAAATAAATGAGCGTTCCGATTATTTCACTTACTGCATTTACAATTCAGTTCGTTTCTTAAAACATGAAGGGATTTTATCTGCAATCACCTCAAACGCTTGGCTTGGCAAAGAATACGGTTTTCAATTTAAGAAATTTTTACTTGATAATTTCCATATCAAATATGTCGTAAAAAGTAGTTCAGAACATTGGTTTTCTGATTCAAAAGTTTCCACAATATTTTCCGTGTTTCAGCACGGGCAATCAAAAGAAGCAACAAAATTTATTACTTTAAATTTCAAACTAGAAGAATATTTTGACCAAGAGAATATCGAAAATCAATTAAAACAAATTGAGAATTTTTATTCCGATATTGATTTCTGTACAGACACGAAAAATAAAAATTGGAAGAAGGATAAAACCTTTGATAACCTTTATCACAGAGAGGACGGTTCGGTTTCAGTTAGTATAGTTACAAAACAAATTTTAGAAAATTCAATTACTGAACAGGAAAATTGGGATACTTATTTCATATCATCCGAGTTGTTTGAAAAGTTTGATAAACATTTAACACAATTATACCCTGATTGTATAGATGCTTTCAGAGGAGAGAGAACTGGTTGGAATGAAATGTTTGTTCTTTCAAGCGTTGAAGCCAAGAGAGAGAAAATCGAAAATGATTTTTTAATCCCCTATGTAAAAAGCCCAACAGAACTTGAATATTTAGAGTTTGATGGTAATTACAACTATTATCTTTTTGTATGCGATTTGCCTTTGACTAAACTTAAACAAGATTTCCCAAATGCTTACAAGTGGATACAAAAATTTAAAAACGCAAAAAATAAAAACGGAAGTAAAACTATTCAAGAAGCTTGCGAAGGACACAAACCTTTTTGGTATTCATTGAGACCGAAAAACGCAAACATTGTAACGGCAATTAATCCCTACGAAAGATTTTTCTTTACATGCTCTGAGGATGCTTTTACAATTGACCAACGGCTTGTTGCAATTACAATAAACAAAAAATATGATGTAGAATTAATTGCAGCATTACTAAATTCTATCATTACATTTTTGACAATTGAAATGAGAGGAACATCAAGAAATTTAGGTGCTTTAGACTTGAACGCAAATTATTTCAAGAACTTAAAAATCTTAAACCCCGACCTCTTAGACAAGAAAGCAATTTTAGAAATTAAAAAAGCATTTCAACCATTAAAAGCAAAAGTTATCGGGACAGTATTTGAGGAGTTAAAAAAACAAGCCCGCTTTAATTTTGACAAAGTAGTTTTAAAATCGTTCGGCATAGACACCGATATAATTTCATCGCTTTATCAAATATTAAGTTCAGCCGTTTATGATAGAGTAACCATGAAAGACCGTTAAAATCAGCATTTTTATAATCATGCAAATTTTTAGAACCATCTTTGACCTTCCTGAGTTTCCCTTTAAAATGAATTATCACTCAAAAAGTATTTTCATTGGTTCATGCTTTACAGAGAATATCGGGATTTACCTCAAAGAGCGAAGATTTAACGCCATTATAAATCCTTTCGGAATTATATACAATCCGTTATCGATCAGTAACAGCATCCGCTTTCTTAGCAACAGCAGGATTTTTGAAGAAAAAGATCTATGTTATTACAATGAGCTGTGGTTTAGTTTTCACCATCACGGAAGGTTTTCGGATACGGATAAGAAAAATTGCCTTGACAAAATAAATGCATCAATTCATGAAGCTTCAGAATTCATCAGGCATGCTGATTTCCTTTTCCTCACTTTTGGAACCGCATTCATCTATACACATAAAGAAACGAATGAAGTGGTTGCCAACTGTCACAAATTCCCAATGGAAACATTTACAAAATCATTATTGGATCCTAAAAAAATCATTGAAGAATATGCCTTCACTTTTGATCATCTTCTTAAAATTAATCCCGGACTTAAAATAATTTTTACGGTAAGCCCGGTAAGGCATTTGAAAGACGGCGCTGTAGAAAATCAGCTGAGCAAATCCATTCTGTTTGTTGCCATCCACGAAATAATCAAAAAATTCAGCAACTGTTTTTATTTTCCGGCTTATGAACTTATAATGGATGACTTGCGGGATTACAGGTTTTATGCGGAAGACATGACACATTTGAATGGAACAGCAACCGAATATATTCGCCTGAAACTGCGCCAGTCGATGATTGCAGAAGATGCGCAAGAAATCATGGATGAAATCCAGAAATTATTACAGGCAAATAATCATAAACCTTTCAACATTGATACTGCCTCCTACAAGCATTTCAAACAGAATTGCCTGAAACGAACAATGGTCATGAAAGAACAATACCCATTTCTTGATCTTCGGGAATTTATAGAATATTTTAGTTGAAATTATTTTTTGCCAGATTTTGCATTATTTTATTATTCAAAATAAATATCTTTACACACAGTTTATATATTAAAATCTTCAAAAACATGAAAAAGATAAGCTCCCTGTTTACATTGATTCTGCTGAGTTTTGCAGCTTTTGCATTAAACCCGTCAAGAGAGTATGCCATAACTCCCGCTGAATATGGAATGACCTACGAAGAGATATCCATCCCTACCGAGGATGGCCTCACATTAAAGGGCTGGTTCTTTAAAGCCACTGATGTGAATTCATACAAGATCATAATCGTCAGTGATGACGGCGATGGCAATATGGCTGACAATATCGAGATTGTAAGTAACCTCATTTCACTCGGATACAACGTGGTCACTTATGATTACAGAGGCTATGGGAAGAGCAGCGATTTTGCCATCAACAAGAATTTTTTTATTTATGCCCAGTTTCAGAAAGACCTGGAGGCTGTGTTGGATTATGTAAAAAAATACCAATCGAAAATGCGAAATGTAAATCTTTACGGGCTTGGCATTGGCGCAGGTCTCTCGCTTGGTATTGGCGCAAATCATACTGAAGTGAGTAAGATCATTGCCGATTCGCCATACAGCACTTTTGAAGAAATGAAAACCATCATCAAAACAGTAAATAATACGGATGCCTTGTTTCCGCTTGGCTACAACAAAACCTATCTTGAACCTACATACGCTCTCGAAACCAAAGGCGGAACTTTAGCCGGTATTCTCTTTGTTGCAGGAGAAAATGAAACTGTTTTTACGCCAAAAATTGTGAAGAAACTGAGTAATATCAGAGGAAACATTTCTTCTACATACATGGTAAAAGATGCTACGGCAGCAACTACTTTCTCTTCAAACAAATCGAAGTATTTTGATGAAATAAAGAATTTTTTAAACTAATGATTTTGAAAAATTTGCTAAAAAAATAGTTTCCTAATCCACTTTATAAAAGTAACACTTATTGATAATACCCAAGGCAAGTCGTTTTTTTTATATTGGAAATAAATGCATTCTTTTGAACCAAAACTTTTGTAGAATCTCGCTAAATTCGGGTTGTTCGAGCCTTCAAAGTCAAGTGTGAGATTGTGTTGCGAATTTTCTTTTATAAGGCTGTCGATCAGAAATGACATAGCCCCGTTGGATTTTGCCTCCGAATTTGTTGCTGAAAAAAGAAAGATTACCTTTTTATTGCTTTCAACGAAAATTGCACCAGCACATAATTTGTTATCCTTTGTTTTTACACCCCATAAATATGCGATGTTTTTATACAGACAAATGCTGATAAGCTTTTTAAAAGTGTTGTAATCTTTTTCTTTCAGTGTTCTGATTTCTTTTCCTTTGTTCTTCCTGAAGATTTCAATGATCTGTCCGGTCGTAATATTTTTTGAAACCGAAAGGTTTGAATGTAAGGCTTGCTTAATATTTCTTTTTGTGTTTTCAGAATAATTACGGTAGAGGGTTTCGTAAGAGGCAATCAAATCCAATTCATAAGTATGCTTAGGCGTTACATTGTGTTTTGATGAGTCAGGTTTATTGAAAGTATTCAGGTTTATTTCGGCAAACTTATACTTTGCAGGGATTTTTGCAATAAATGCCTCTATGATATCTTCGCTTAATTTGTTTTTTGAAAATACCCCTAATTGCTGGGTGAAAACAGGCTGGAAAAGATAATTAATACCTCCTTTTTTTCCGGCAGTGAGTGGAAATATCCGCTCATAGTCATTTTCAACAAGAGCTTCCCACCCGGGGCAAACAATATCAAGATACCATGAATAAGCATAGATTATTCCGTTAAATGAACTGCTGATGGAATTATCCCATTTTTGTTTATCAATTTCTGCGTATGTCAGGTAGTGAATCAAATTTATATATAAATTTAAGACAATGCAAGTTTGATCATTTCTTCATAAACGATATGCCAGCCGATCCATTTTTTCTGGTTGCTAAGCGATTCGTTATGCCAGATGCTGATGAATGTTCCATTTACAGCTTTTACTTCATCGATAATGGGTTTTATGTGTTGGATAGCTTCCAGCGCCGACACATGCTGATAGTTGCGTAAAGCGCTTTCCATCATGGCAAACGGAAATAATTTAAGATTTGTTTCCGTTTCTAAATCGAGATCATAAAAATGGAAAGGATCACAAATTCCTGCGCGAAATCCTGTTTCTGAAGCATAACCGAGCGAATAATCTTCCTGTACATCAGCTTCGATCAGGTTTCTGAATGTAGATGGAAAAGAAAGTTTCAGAAAATGTTGCCTGCTTCTTATCACTTCGCTATTCAGCACTTTGGCAAGCATGCTGATTTCTGTAAAAAATTTTTTAGGTTCACTGTTTGATGCAAATGAAGGATGAATGCCCACTTCGGCATAATCGGCAATGGATTTAATCAGCGACTGAAATTTTCTATTTAACACGGGAATATTTTTATCGTATTGTGCGTAATCTGCAAAAAGCACGAAATACAATGGTTTTAAATTATATTCTTTAAGTAGCGAAAACTGAAAGTCATAAGTGTCGAAAGGGTCCTTCTTCATTCCGGCAAGAACTTTTGTCCTGTCCGTAATCTCCTCAAAATCCAGTGATGAAAGGGATTTCAGATAAGCAGCGACAGTTCTTACAAACCCTTTTTGTTTATATGCGTAAGCGCTGTCAATATCTATGGTTGGAATAAAATGGTAATTTCTTTTCGGCGGGATAAAACCGGGATACTTTTCGGCAAGCATTTTAATTATTTTTTCCGCCCAGATATTCACTACCGGCTTTTTCAGGAATCCGAGCTGAAAAGCAATGCTTTCCGATGCGTCAAAGCGATCGTATTTGTCTTTACGGTAAGGAAGATATTCTTCATATCGTGTGGATAAATAAAACGCAGCTGCGAATGGATCAAAGGGAAATGATGAGTTTTTATACACAGCGAAAGGGCAGTTGATACCTTCAAATCTTATATGTTCAATATTTTGTTGTTTTATGCCTGTTTCAAACAGAATATTGGCAGGATATAAAAACAACTCGTTGTCGATAGGTTGATAGGAGTAATTCAATTTAGGTCCTTCATATGCACTGAATTCATCGATTTTATTGATAATACTAAACTCAACAGAGAGTAAATCACGAAAGAAAAGATTAAAGATATACTTAATCCTGTTGTTGATCCTGGGTGTATAAATTAACAACATCAGGTAGCCTTTTTAAAATTATCAGTAATGGTATTGCAGATAAAATAAGCTGCATTGCCGTCGCCAAAGACTGACGGGAGTTTATTTAAATTTTTTGTTTTAAAATGATGAAAGGCGTTTATGATTTTTTCTTCATCTGCATCGCACACTATTGCAGCGCCTGCTTTAACAATTTCCACCCATTCGGTTTCTGGACGCATGATGATGCATGGCTTTTCATAAAAAAAGGCTTCTTTCTGCACTCCGCCTGAATCAGTCAATATCATGCCTGAGTTCTTCTCCAGAGCAATCATGTCAAAAAAAGAAACCGGGGAAATTATTTTAATCAGTGGGTTATTTGTTATAGAATAATACAGGTTTTTTTCAAGAGTTGATTCCATGATCTTAGTAGTGCGGGGATGCAGAGGTATTACTGCTTTCAGTTTGTTTCCCTCACAAATACAGCTGATTGAACGGAAAATTGCATTGAGTCGTTGCGGGTCATCCGTGTTATTATCGCGATGAATGGTGACAAGTAAATAATTGTTTTTTTCAAGGTTAAGATCTTTGAAAATAGAAGAAGCCTGCTCAACCTTCTTAGCAAAATAAACAGCATTGTCGTACATCACATCGCCACAGTGAAACACACCAGGGTGATCCATCGTGAAAGGAGGTTTGTTTATTGCCCTGATTCCCTCTTTTTCAAGATTTAGAATACCTGTGAGGGTGGGGGAAAACAGGAATGTAGAGATGTGATCACAAACAATCCGATTGATCTCTTCGGGCATTGATTTGTTAAATGAGCGGAGCCCTGCTTCTATGTGAGCAACAGGAATGTGAAGTTTTGCTGCTGTTACAGCGCCTGCCAGCGTAGAATTGGTGTCACCATATAGAATAACAACATCGGGTTTTTCTTTTATTAAAATATCTTCGATCCCTTGCATCATCTGTGCAGTTTGATGAGCATGTGATAATGATCCCACATTCAAGTTATATTTGGGCGAAGGAATCTCCATCTCTCTGAAAAAAACATCCGACATGTTTTTATCGTAATGCTGACCGGTGTGGATAATGATTTCCTCTATTATGTTTTTAAAGAAATTCCTTATGCAACGGCTGATGGCTGCTGCCTTAATAATTTGAGGCCTTGCCCCTATTATAGTTACAATTTTTACCACGTTTTTATTTAGAATAGTAATATATAATAAATATAAACTTCTTACTATTGTTAAGTTAATCCTAATATGTCGTTTTGAGATTGCTTCATCCCGCATATGCGGGATGAAGCAATGACGTCATTGCGAGCTTGCCTACCGGCAGGCAGGGGATGAAAGACCGAAGCAATCCATGCATCATATGATCCTTAACATAACACTATAAAAGTCCTTCATCTGCAAAGCTAAGATATTTTTCTTCACCAATTATTATATGATCGAGCACGCTGATGTCGAGCAGTTTTCCGCCTTCTTTCATTTTTTTGGTAAGATTCATGTCTGCTTCACTCGGCTTGATATTACCTGAAGGATGATTGTGGCAAAGTATCATACCTATTGCATTGTATTCTATTGCCTTTCGGAATATTTTAACAGGATCTGCCACAGTGCCGATAAGCCCTCCTTCGCTAATGCTGAATTTTCCTATGATCTTGTTTGCTTTATTAAGCAGAAGTATCCAGAACTCTTCATAAGTCATGTCCGACATTATAGGATGAAAAATATCGAACACATCTTTACTGGAAGTGATCTGTTTTTTTTGGGTAGCTTCTTCTTCCCGCCTTCTTCTGCCAAGTTCAAGCGCTGCCGCAATACTAATGGCTTTTGCTTCACCAATGCCCTTAAATTTCATCATGTCCTTAATGGTGAGGCGTGATAATTCCGCAATGCTGTCATTCGAATTTTTTAAAATACGTTTGGCGAGATCAACAGCAGTTTCTTCTCTATTGCCTGAACTGATAAGAATTGCAATAAGTTCTGCATCACTCAAAGCATTTTTCCCCTTCATCAGGAGTTTTTCACGAGGTCTGTCGTCCTCTGCCCACTGTTTTATTGAAGAATAATTGTTTTTCATAAACGCAGAATAAGGAACGAAAATACAAAACGATAGAACAATTTTATTATTATCTATTAATAAAAAAACCTTTCCTGCAAAAGAAAGGCTTTCCCGATAATTTCATTAAACCGTTTATAAACTGCTTACTGTTTTAGTGAGTTTTGATTTCAGGTTAGAAGCTTTGTTTTTATGAATGATGTTTTTCTTTGCAAGTTTGTCAAGCATAGAAATAACTTTAGGAAGTTTTTCCTTTGCTTCTTCCTTGTCTTTTGACGTTCTGAGATTCTTAACAGCGCTACGGGTTGTTTTTGCCTGGTAACGGTTTAGAACTCTTTTAACTTCTGAATTTCTTATCCTTTTCTTAGCGGATTTATGATTTGCCATAATCTGTTTTTGTTATATTAAACTTTAGTAGCCCGTAGGGGATTCGAACCCCTGATTTACAGGATGAAAACCTGGTGTCCTGGGCCAGCTAGACGAACGGGCCTCTTATACTTCTGCTGAATGAATTTGCAATATTTACTCACAAATTATTTATTTTTTAAGGTGTTCGTGAGTTCGCTTCGCTAAGTTCGACAAACTCAATAGCAAACTCATTCGCTCAGTATAAATTGGAGTGCAAAGGTAGAATATTTTTTTATTCCGGCAAAAATTATTTAAAAATATATTTCGTAACTATACATTAAGTTATTCAGCATCATCCTGATCTACCTGGAAACGGAAGCCGAGGCGTTTACCTGTGCGAAGGTTAAGGCTTATCGAATCTTCAAGCATTTCGGAAACACTAACTACCTTGATGCTGTCGTAAACAGGCGTCAATAAGTCGAAATCAACGCAGTAACTGATAGCTGTTTCGAGTATATTCTTTAGCGAGTTTCGATCAATCTTCGCTTTGGCAAAATTGTTATACATCAACCCGATCTGCCGTTTACCTTCTACAAAATAATGATATTCGCGGTTAATGAAGATACGTGCTACCAGGTAACCCACGTCATTTGCCCGGTTATATTTGTATGAATCGGCGAGGAAGTTGTACATGTTAATTATGCCACAGTATGAGCGGGTGATGTCCTGTTTGATGTACGAAAGGTTCATGATATCGTGTTCGCGGGGAAACTCGAATACATTGGTGTGCATGCTCAAAACGAGCATATCACCGCCAAACTTTAATTCTGCTTCAAATTCTCCATTGTCGGTGAAGTTGAATAGAATTCGTTTATCGGCTTTTGTCACCTTTTTTTTAAGAGAGTCTATCATTTCTTTTGCGACAGTTTTCAAGTCCTGAAACGATTCAAAAGTGTTGTTGTAAACGTCTAATTTCATTCCGCCTTTTTCAATGATCTTTTCAATAAGAGGCAGTTTTTTCATTTCTTCGTTGGTCATATAAGTTTCGATTTTGAGAAAACAAATATATAAGGAAAATCATTATAATCCGGAATAATTTTCTAAAATAAATATTGCGTGATATATTGTCAACGATCATTAATCAAATTCCATATATGTTATACTTTGCACGGGGTACCTTGCCTACCGGCAGGCAGGAATTTGTACATTCTTTAAAAGCTCCAAACCCCAAGTCCCAAGTTTCAAGAACCAAGACCTACGCTACAAGTCCCCTTTGAACCTGCCTGCCGGTAGGTGGGTTTGGGGCTTGAAATTTGGAATTTGGGACTTAAAAAAATGTATTGTACTTCGGCAAGCTCAGCATAAATTTTATCCCGTTTTTAGTATAATTTACAAACGACAGGTTTTATGAAAGACATTTTTTTACTGCGGATTCCGCACAACGCTCACCGTCGATAGCCGAAGAAACAATGCCTCCTGCATATCCGGCTCCTTCACCGCATGGATAAAGGCTTTTGATTTGTATATGTTCAAGGGACACAGGATTACGAAGAATTCTAACAGGGGATGAAGTGCGTGTTTCTACTCCAAGCAATGTTGCTTCATTTGTAAGGTATCCTTTCATTTTTTTGTTAAACATCTTGAATGCTTCCTGCATACACTCACAAATAAAAGAAGGAAGAAATTCATGCAGTGGAAAACTTATAATTCCGGGATGATAGGATGTTTTATTCAAGTTAGCGGATAATTTTTTTTCAGTAAAATCAATCATTCTCTGTGCAGGCGCACTTAGGTTAGAACCCCCGGCTATAAATGCGGCTTTCTCTATTTTTTCCTGAAATTTTAAACCTGCCAGCGGACCGAAATTCATCCCCCCGAGCACTCGGGGGGATTCAGCTAAATCCTTTTCATTTACAGCAACCACTATTCCCGAATTAGCAAAGGGAAGGTTTCGTTGTGAATTGGACATCCCGTTAAGAACAAGTTCTTCCTGACCTGTAGAAGCTGTTACAATTGTCCCTCCAGGACACATACAG
>JBBAAT010000008.1:0-20418 GCA_041658145.1 Bacteroidales bacterium
CAAAAATGCTACAACCATTATCTATCAATAATTTCAAAGAACATTAACATAAAACGTTAGGACGTTAGTGATAATTTGTTTCCATTGAGAAGTGTAAAGATAATAAAAAAAATTATAGAAAAAATAGTTTAACATTTTTCTTTAATCTGCAAATTTAAACATATCGTTTTCACATCTTTTTTTTAGTTTTAACTCATTACTGATGTTACGCATATTATTATATTTGCGTAACATCAGTTATTATATGACGATTTATAAGAGAATGGGTTGCTTTTTTTTAGACAAATTTTTTTTATTTTCTGTCGCATTAAAGAATAAAAAAACAAAAAGGTTGTTTTTATTAAACATGACGCTTCAAAATATATTTTCCTATTTTTGCCCCACCGCAATTATTTCATTTTATTAATAACCAATCAAAATAAAAATGACAGAAACTGCTCATCCGGCTGTATCCTTAAAAAAGGATCCGCCCGCATGGTTCCGCTGGCTTGTGCTTGTTTTCATAAGCTCTGCCATGTTTGGCAACTATTACATTTACGATAGCATCAGCCCGCTTGCGGACATGCTGGTAAAACAACTGAAATTCACCGATTCTGATATTGGTCTTCTTAACGGTATTTACAGTTTCCCCAATATTATTATGGTATTAATAGGTGGTCTTATTATCGACAGGATTGGGACAAAAAAATCAGTATTAATATTTTCGTGTCTGGTAATGATAGGTGCAATTGTTACAGCACTTCAAGGAAATATTTACACAATGGCTGCCGGCAGGCTGATCTTCGGACTCGGCGCCGAATCAATGATTGTTGCAATTACAACAGTTATTGCCCGATGGTTTAAAGGGAAAGAACTATCGTTCGCATTTGGGCTGAACCTTACTATTGCACGACTTGGTTCGTTTATGGCGCTTAATTCTCCAAGCTGGGGAAAGAGCTTTTACGCTACCTGGCAGGGGCCATTGTGGATTACTGTTGGTGCAGGTGTATTTGCAGTAGTTTGCCTGATTATTTTCTATGGTTTGGACATGTTTGGCGATAAAAAATACAAACTTGAAAAAGAAGGAAACCAGGATAAAGTTGTATTGAAAGAAATTTTCAATTTCGGCAGGTCATTTTGGTTTATCACTTTGCTTTGTGTTACCTTTTACTCTGCCATGTTTCCTTTTCAGACATTTGCCATTAAATTTTTCCAGGATGCACATGGAACAACAAGAGAAGTAGGAGGCAACCTTTCAAGTATTCTGACTCTGGCAGCAATGTTTTTTACACCTTTGTTTGGGCTATTAGCTGATAAAATCGGGAAAAGATCGCTGCTGATGATGTTCGGTTCATTGCTGATTATTCCGGTATATCTTATTATGGCCTATAAGGTTGATCTTGCCACCCCTCTTGGCCTTACAGGATTTGTCAATATTAATATAAATTTTCTGGATATTCATTCAGCAATACCGGCCTATCTCATTATTCCAATGTCAATAATGGGATTGGCTTTTTCATTAGTTCCCGCAGTAATGTGGCCGTCTGTGGCTCTTGTCGTGAAACAATCAAAACTTGGGACAGCATACGGGTTGATGACTATGATACAGAATATCGGACTGTTTGGTTTTAATATTCTTGTTGGATGGGCAAACGATTATTCAGGCGCCAGTGCATCCAACCCAAGCGGATATAATTTAGGTATGTGGATTTTTTCAATTTGTGGTTTTTTGGGTTTGTTTTTCGCAATAATGTTGAGAATAAACGAAAGAGGCATCAATGCTCACGGGCTTGAATATGGCTCAATACATAAACACAAAATCGAAGAAATAAAGAAGAGAAAATCGGAATTAGATAATTCATAATTGAATAAAACCATACTGTTAAAGGTCATAAATTGTGCTTTTGTCAATCTTTGAATCTTAATCCCGAGCATTTGGGATGGTTATATGGCTATAGGGTTATATGGTTTTATGGCTGAAATGTTAAAAACTAATGATGATTGAAAGAAAATATTTGAAATTAAATGATGTTCCTGCTTACAAAACTGCTTTTAACCTGAGTAATTATGTATGGAACGTGGTGATAAAATGGGATTGGTTTGCCAAAAGGCATGTGGGTGGTCAATTTGTTGAAGCAATTGATTCAATTTCCGCCAATATTGCCGAAGGATTTGGCAGGTATCACAAAAAAGATAAAATTAAGTTTTATCATTACGGCAGTGGTTCTGTTAAAGAATCATTTGACTGGAATGAAAAATCAAAAGTAAGGAAGCTGATGAAAGAGGAAGAGTACAAGCACATTCTTGGCGAATTACAAAAGCTGCCCAAAGAAATAAACTACCAGATAAATTTAACAAATGCAAAATTAACCATATAACCATCCAACCATAAAACCATTATTCTAATATCCAGCATAAATAAAAAAGCTCAAAATATGCCCCATACAAAGTATGCTTACTTTTACTACCAACTTCAACCATTTCTATGCGTGTAGTAATTCAAAGAGTTTCCAAAGCATCTGTTTCTGTATGTAATGAAATAGCCGGCAAGATCGGTACAGGTTTGTTTATTCTTGCGGGCTTTGAAGATTCAGATACAATAGAAGATATTGAATGGCTTTCAAAAAAAATCGTTCAGCTAAGAATATTCAATGATAGCGAAGGTTTGATGAATCTTTCCGTTAAAGATGCTGAAGGAGATATTTTATTGGTTAGCCAGTTTACGCTTCATGCCGGCACAAAAAAAGGTAACAGACCTTCTTTTATTAAGGCAGCCAAACCTGATATTGCTATTCCTCTTTATGAAAATTTTAAAACCCAACTTGAAAATGATCTCGGGAAACCGGTTCATACAGGTATTTTCGGAGCGATGATGAAAGTTGAACTTATTAACGAGGGACCGGTTACTATTATTATTGATACTAAAAACAAGGAATAAGCGTTAATTTTATAAAAAATTGCAAATATTCTTGACCGTTATCAATCTTAATCTATTCATAAAATTCTAAGCACGAAACCCTAAATCCTAAGTAATATAAAAATCCAAATTCTCAAAATTTCAAACAGGTTATGATAATGTTTATGTCATTTTAATTTAAAATATTGGGATTTATTTAGTGTTTAGAATTTAGATATTAGAATTTGTGAATTATTCAGGCAATAAACCATATCCTTTTTCCATCAGGCTATTTATAACCTTCGTGCTTGTTATATTTTCAGCTGCGCTTTTTTCCCAGGATAATTTTATTTCCGGAAAAGTAATAGACCCGCAAACGAAAGAACCTCTTGCCTTTGTGAATATATTGGTTAATAAGGACAAGCAGGTTAGCCAAACTGACATTGACGGGATATTCAGAATTACTTTTAAAACAACGATCGACTCATTGCAATTTAGCTATGTAGGCTACGAAACTTATGTTTATAAAGTTTTAAATAAAACTAAAAATCCCATTATCGAACTAAAGAAAAAACAATTTCTACTTAATGAAGTTGTTATTTTCCCGGGTGAAAATCCCGCACACCGCATTATTAACAAGGTTATTGAAAACAGGGATAAGAACAATCCCGAAAAGATGAACTCTTTTTCTTACACTTCTTATAACAAAATGATATTTACCATCCCCATGGATTCTTTGGATAAAGACACCATACGCAACGATTCTGATTTTATTAAAGTAAAAAAAATCTTAAAAAAACAATATCTCTTTCTGATGGAAAGTGTAACAGAACGAAAATTCATGTATCCCGACAAGAACAACGAAAAACTGGTTGCATCTAAAATATCCGGATTAAAAGATCCTCTGTTATCTTTACTGTTTTCGCAAGTGCAGTCGTTTTCATTTTACAATGAAATTTTTCACCTGTTAGATAAAAATTATCTGAATCCTATAAGTAAAGGAAGTCCCAATAAATATTTCTTTCTTCTCGAAGATACTTTGTATCAGGGCAACGATTCTGTTTATATAATTTCATATAAGCCTCACCGGAATCAAAACTTTGATGGGTTAAAAGGACTGCTTTATATAAACACAAATGGTTATGCGATTCAGAATGTTATTGCAGATCCTGCAATTGAAGAAAAAAGCGGACTTGTTGTTAAAATTCAGCAGAAATATGAATTAATTGATAACAAACAATGGTTCCCAGTTCAGTTAAATTCTGATTTAACATTTAATACTGTTTCTATTAATAATATTAAAGTTATCGGGCAGGGGAAAAGCTATCTAAAAGATATCGTACTAAACCCTGTTTTGAATAAAAGTGAATTTTCAAATGTTGAAATTGAGGCGACAATAGCCCCAACAGATCAAAACGATAAAATTTGGAAAGCATACCGTATTGACAGCCTTTCTGAAATAGATAAAAACACCTATCATCTGATAGATAGCATTAGTAAAGCTGTAAATTTAGACAGGATGACGAGAACAATGGAAACCATGATGTTCGGGAAAATTCCTTTCAAGTTTGTTGATTTTGATATCAACAAATTATTCAACTTTAACAATTACGAAGGATGGCGGCTTGGTCTTGGGCTACATAACAATTATAAAATCAGCAAAACTTTTGTGGCAGGTGGTTATTTTGCTTACGGTTTCAGTGACAAAGCTTTCAAGTATGGCGGTGATCTTGCGTTTAATATTCCGGGAGCATACGATATAAGTTTGGGAGTAAATTATTTCAATGATGTAATAGAATCAGGAAGTGTAAGCTTTTATGAACCGGGTAGCCTTTGGAGCGATTCATATTACAGGGGTTTTTTGATCAAACGAATGGACATTACAGAAAAGAAAGAATTTTTTGTGAAGTTCACCGCCCTGAAATATATAAAAGCAAATATAGGTTTAAGCTTATCGGCCAAATCGGTTACCAATGATTATTTCTATGGTGTAAGCAATGAGAATGTGTCAATGCTTATTAACGATTATAACTTTACAGAACTTAGAGTTGGCCTGTGTTACAGCTTTAAAGAAAAATTCATCAAAACTTTGCGCTATAAATTATCAATGGGAACTAAATATCCCACTGTCTGGTTTAATTATATCAGGGGATTCAACAATTTCCTGAACGGCGAATACAACTACAATAAATATGAATTTAAAATCAGGAAATCATATTTTATCAAAAATCTCGGAACATCTTCATTTCAATTGCAAGCCGGTTATATTGACGGCGACCTTCCTTATTGTAACCTTTATAATGGTATCGGAAGTTATCGCAAATATACCATCGCAATACCTAACAGTTTTGCATGCATGCGGATGAATGAATTTCTTTCCAATCGCTATGCTGCCTTATTTTTTACCCATAACTTTGGGAAATTGCTTTTTAAAACAAAAATATTTGCTCCCGAAATAGTCGTTGCTACTAACCTTTGTATCGGAGACCTCAATAATCCTTCAAAACATTTTAATATTGATGTCCGCACGCTTCGTAAAGGATATATTGAATCAGGCCTTTTGGTTAATAAAATTATAAACACCGGTTTCTATGGCATTGGTGTAGGCGCTTATTACCGATATGGATACTATTCTTTACCTGCATTTAAAGATAACATTGCACTTAAATTTACTCTTACCTTTTAATGTAATATACTGATATGTTATACATAAAACGGGATACCTTGCCTACCGGCAGGTAGGAAACCATACATTTTTTTAAGTCCCAAATTCCAAATTTCAAACCCCAAATTCAAAGGGGACTTGTAGCGTATGTCTTGGGATTTGGAACTTGGGACTTGAAACTTGGGGCTTTTAAAGAATGTACAAATTTACCCTGTGCAAAGTATAAATAGAATTTATGTATTTATTGTTTATTTTTGCATTACATAATTGTTACTATTTAGGTATAAAGGTATAGGTTATAAAGGTATAGGGGTGGTGAAAGTTATAGGTCTTTCCCCTTTTCCCTTATACCTCTATTTCCCTATACCTAAATAATTACACATAATTAATTATGCAAGGTAAACTAATAATTTTCTCAGCCCCTTCGGGCGCAGGAAAAACAACAATTGTCCATCAGTTGCTGGCTTCCCGCAACGATCTGGAATTTTCCATATCGGCTTGCAGCAGGCCTAAGCGCACAAATGAAATTGATGGCGTGGATTATTATTTCATTACAACTGACAAATTCAAAGAGAAAATTAATCAGGGAGAATTCCTCGAATGGCAAGAAGTATATGAAAATAGTTATTATGGGACACTGAAATCGGAAGTGGAACGGATTTGGGCAAAAGAAAAACATGTGATCTTTGATGTAGATGTGGTAGGTGGGTTGAACATCAAAAAATACGGAAAGGAGAATGCGCTTGCAGTTTTTGTTATGCCGCCATCGGTTGAAGAACTGGAAGAAAGATTGAAACTCCGCTCTTCCGAAACCACTGAAACACTTAAGAAGCGGCTTGATAAAGTCAATAATGAACTGACTTTTGCAGAAAAATTTGACAAAATTATTGTGAATAATGATCTTGAAAATGCCGTTATTGAAGCAAAAACTTTAGTAGAGAAATTTCTGACAAAATGAATTTATATAATATTAAGTGAAAATTAAAACAAAGATCGGTTTATTCTTCGGCTCATTCAATCCCATACACAGTGGGCATTTGATGATAGCCGGCTACATGGCAGAATATTCCGATATGAAAGAGGTTTGGTTTGTTATCTCTCCACAAAACCCGTTAAAAGAAAAAACATCCCTGCTCCCGGACTACCATCGCTTAGCTTTGGTAAATGTGGCTATTGAAGATGATGTGCGATTCAAATCCTGCGATATAGAATTCAAATTATCGCAGCCATCATATACCATTAACACATTAACATATCTAAATGAAAAATATCCGCAAAAAGAATTTGGTCTTATCATGGGCGCTGATAACATGGAAAGCCTTAACAAATGGAAGAAATACGAACAGATACTTGAATATTACAGCATTTATGTTTATCCCCGTCCAGGATCAGATGGCGGTAGTTTCAAAGACCACCCCAAAGTGAAATGGATGAATGCTCCTTTCCTTGAAATATCTTCAAGCTTTATCCGTTCTGCTATAAAAGAAAAGAAGAACATGAGCTATTTCTTGCCTGGCAAGGTTTATAAATATATTCAGGAAATGCATTTTTACGAAAAATATTCCAACTAAAACCCACATTATGAAATATCCATGCAAATGGACTTTTGCACCAACCGAAATGAATACAATGTGTGAAAAATTCCTGCAAGAACTTTTAGGCATGGATATTCACGAGCAAGCAAGTGTTGCGGTTGCGGGAGCGAGTAACAAAAAAATGTATTTCATAAATCACTTAATTACATATAATTACTAAAATATA
This sequence comes from Bacteroidales bacterium, assembly GCA_041658145.1. Taxonomy (GTDB): domain Bacteria; phylum Bacteroidota; class Bacteroidia; order Bacteroidales; family CG2-30-32-10; genus JBBAAT01. The sequence goes on from JBBAAT010000008.1 coordinate 7,302, forward strand.
TACACATGAAAGAAAAAAAAATAATCCTTGTTGCTGTTGATTTTTCTAAATGTTCAATAAAGGCGCTCGAAATAGCCATCGCCATTGCAAATGATATAGGGGCGAATATTCTTATGGTTCATGTTGACAAGCCTCAGAACCCTGATTCCATATACAGCAAACGGGGGAAAGAACATCTTACTAAACTCAATGATCTTTTTGAAAAGCTTGTAAAAAAATATCAACGGAAATTGAAAGGCAAGCTGGAATATAAAATCAGAAAAGGCAAAGTGTATGTAGAAATTGCCAATCAGGCAAAATACAGCGATGGATACCTGCTCGTTGCCGGAACACATGGCGTATCAGGATTTGAAGAATTCTGGATAGGCAGCAATGCTTTCCGGTTTGTTTTATCGGCTCCCTGCCCTGTGATCACTATCAGGGAATGTTATACCTGTGAGCAGAAACATATAAAAAATATCGTACTTCCTATTGACAGCACTATTGAATCCAGGCAAAAAGTGTCTTATGCAATTGAACTTGCTAAATTTTTCGGCGCCAAAATTCATGTGCTTGGAATATATTCAACAAATGTGAAAGACGTCAAAAATCTTGTTGAAAACTACGCGAAACAAGCTGCTGATTATATTGAAAGTAAAGGAGTAATTTGTCAAAAGCATTTCAAGTTCTGTGAAAACATTACAGAAGAAATTATTGAATATGCCAACGAAGTAAAAGCAGAGCTTATTGTTATCATGACGGAACAGGAAAAGAGCGCCAAAAATATCTGGCTCGGACCTTATGCACAACAGATGGTGAACCATTCGCCTATACCTGTACTGACAATCCATTCAAAAGATATTTATGACGCTCAGACAAGAAAAAACTGATATAAGCATGCATACCGGTTTTAAGATATTGATCTTTGTTAGCCTATTCCTGTTTCCGGGAATTTACAATTGTTTTGGGCAAAAAACAGGGAAAGTAGAGGTAATCGTTCAGGATGCCCGTATCAGCACGCTTGTTGCAAAACATGTGGCTTTTAACGAAAGCCGCGGTAGTATAAAGGGTTTCAGGATACAAATATTTTTCGATTCGGGTAATAATTCCAAAAATAAGGCAGTCACCGCCATGAACGAATTCAAGGCAAAACATCCGAAAACAGAAGCATACCTCATGTTTCTGGAGCCCAACTACAAAGTGCGTGTGGGTGATTTTCGCTTGCGTATGGATGCTCAGCACTTTCTATATAAAATTGCCGAAGAATATCCCAATGCCTTTATTGTAAAAGACGACGAGATCAATTTCCCTAATATGGAAGACGAAGAAGAGGATTAGCGGTTACAACAAATTAAATAACTATATAACTGATGTTACACAAACACTTTTTTATACTACTGATTATCCCTGCCTGCGTGATGCAGTCAGGCGGGAATTATTTAAACATAATAAAAACTCAATTACAATATTTTATGTAAAAATGTACAGTAGTTTAGGAGATTTTAAAATTACTTGCTGATAATGATTTTTTGATGGAATGACTTATTTCCGTCAGAAAACCGTATGAAATAGATGCCAGAGGTGAAAGGAAGTTGTAAATTTATCTTTCTTTCATTTGGGTGAACAGGATAGTTAATTAGATTTTTCCCTGTTATGTCAGCGATTTCGATATAAGGTGAATTGCTATGCATAACGGGTAATTGTATGAAAACATTTCCATCTGTTGACGGATTGGGGTAAACTTTCAATATTCCGGTTGGTTCAATATAATTTACCGATGCAGTACTATTACAGTTACCGGGTATGCTATCGTCTAACCATGCAAGCCGGTTGCGTATCCATTTTTTTAGAGCATTTATTTCTCCGGTATATGTGGTTGCCAATGGGCTTGGGTTTGGCCACACCCAGATACCGATAATAGGCCAATATGTGAAATTACGTTGCTGCCCTTCGTCAATATAAGTTGAAACGGAGTCGATGTAATGATATAAATTAGTTGTATCAAGAATTGTTGTTCTTAAGTAGTTCCAGCGGCATTTTAGTTTTCCTGTGAATATCGTATCTTCCATAAAGCGGTACCACCAGGAGGGAACCTGCCAGTTGTCGTAAGCGCATATATCACCGAATTTATAAGCCCATCCGGTATAATCATCTCCACCGCAATAATTGGCGTTCCACCAGGCAAGGTCAAAATCCCAGACAGGTCCGATATAGAGTTTACCACCATTGCTGTATTTATCTTTATATAAAAAAGTACTCAGGCGGTATCCGTCAACATTCTTGCTGATCTCGTTGATTATAAAATAATCAATAAAAGAATTCACATCAGCATATTTTGCATATCCGATTGCAGTATCAGTGAAATAAGCGCTGGTCAATGCTGTTTCAAAACTGTCAACATAAGCTTGTATATAATCTTTCTGCTGTTGCACTATATTATAAGATTTAGGATATTCGTACTGGTAATAAATAGTTTGTCCGCTGCTGTTTACAGCAGGCGGATATGCCGATGTCCAGCCATCACCACCGCTGCCTGCTTGTTTATCAATTTTAATAATATAACCTCCTGTGACGTCATCCCCGGTAATTTCATTTGAATCGAGTTTTGCGATATCCACGCGGTTGAGGTCGCGCTTAATTTTTTCAAGCAAAAGGTAAACACCTTGGTATTCGCCATTCAGGACGACTTCACAAAATCTGTTCCTGCTCGCCCAATGCCCCATTAGCTTTGAAAAGTCGTAGGTAAGGGCATTACGCAACAGTGTCTTATCCGAATAATTTGCTATAAGACACCAGTCGTTTTCCTGTGGCATTCCAAGAATGGATGCATTAATTTCAGTTCCTAAAGAATCTCGTGTTTCAAAGCTGTATGATTTTTTCGGGAACGTCTGCGAACTTGAGCCGCGCAATTCAATGCCAATATATCCATTGTAATTATTGAAAGAATCAGTAAGATAATTCCTGATGCCGGTTCCGTTATTTATAATTCCCATGTGGGCCATGATCTTTGGGTCCTCAGGAATAATTTGTCCGGAAGTATTAATAACTACAATCGGAAGGTTGGACGAAGAAAAGTGAAATACCTGTGCTGGGTTATTTCCGAAAGTAATGTTCCATGTGTATAAAATACCCCAGTCTGCCCAGGCATATGTGTCGTATATTCTCAGATTCCATGTTCCATTGGCATTCTGTCCGTTATTGACAATACCAAGGGATCCCTGAGGCCTGTAATACCCGGTAAATGGGGCAGAACCTGTAACTATTGAAGTTGTTGCATCGCTGCGGAAACAGGTATTAGTATAATTATCCCCGTCGTTCCCATTGCCGGATGTCAATATAACCTCAGTCCCATCGGGTGCAACAAGCCGGATATCAAGATCAGCATCCCATGTATGTACAAGATCGATACACACGCTTTCAAGCCCGAAATTGGTAGTATCTATTGTTGGTGGTACCAGTCCGCTAACTACAATAGGGAAATCAATGGTAGAGCCGTCATCGGGTATAGTGTCTCCGACGCCAGAATATGTTTGGGCTTTGATTCCGTTTATAGAAAACAGAAAAATAAAAATGATTATATACTTTGTATAGGGCATATTTTGAGCTTTTTTATTTATGCTGGATATTAGAATAATGGTTTTATGGTTGGATGGTTATAACCATATAGCCATATAACCATCTTGAATACTTTATTATCTGCAATATTTTTCAGAAGCTTACAGAAGCGTTTTTCGTGTTCTGCTTCAATTTTGGCGATCAGTTTAGTATTTCATCAGCTATCATGTATCCATGTGCGGTAGCATAAATGATGGATCGTGTCTGGCCCGAGCAATCACCGATAAATTTAAGATTCGGGAAAAGTCTGTTGGTTAACATGTTTGAATAAAATTTTATTTCAGGTGCATACACTAAGTTGTCGGGATTGGCAATGCCGGGAATAACAGTGTTGAGATGTTCTGTAAAATCAACAATGCTTTCAATGATTCTGCGCGGGAAAGCAAGGTTTATATCTCCGAGAATAAATTTATCTTTTTCAAGAGTAGGAAGCACGCGGTAAAGATTTTTTGTGCGTTTTGAATCTTTAAAATGCTGGTATGTCTGAAGTATCACCTTTCCTTCTCCCGCCAGCAGGTTCGACATTTTTGCAATGTAAGAACCATAACCTGTAGGATCATTGAATGGTTCTGTTAGCTGAATTGTAACAAGTATTGCAAAATTTGTATTCTTGCTTTTTTCTTTCAGTTTGGCATGCCCGTTCACTGTCGTGAAATCGCCGTAATTCTCAAGAACGACAAAGCCTGACGGGTTATTGCAAAAAGTCCGCACCATGTATCCTGTACGGCTTTTATACTTTATTTTGAATTCATACATTTCCCTGTTCAGGTCTTCTACAATGTGATTTGGTAATTCGAAACGGATACCAAGATCGACCTTGGTGTTGTCGAGAATCAGCTTTGGAAATTTTTTAATAATTGTTTTAATAAGCGGGTGCCCGCTTCTGCCAACGGCTACAACTACTTTGTCAAAAAGTTCGGAGTTGTTGATTTTAACCTGGTCATTCACTCTTTCAACTGCAGTAACATTATAATCGAAATGAAAATGTATATTTTTATTTGACCGGAAATTTTCATAGATATTGTACAGCACTTCTTTTAACTGGTCGGTTCCTATATGATAAAAATCGGCGGTGATTGGCTGAAATCCTTTTTCGTAAAATTTATTAAAGTATGCCGTTTTACCAAAAGAGTGGCCGGTTTCTACGTTTTTATTATTGGTGTGGTTGATATAAAAATCAACTAATTTTTTCTGCAACACCATGTCTATATTGATATCCCCTCCCATATCCTTTGATACAAAAAGTTTTCCGTCGGCACGGATACCCGAAATACTGGAGGAATAGATATCGCTGCTTTTCTCAAACACATGAATTTCGTGTTCTGAATCTTTAATTCGTTCAATGAAACCTATGGCTGCTGCGCCAAAACCTATGATTGCTATTTTCATTTTTTTTAATTTCAATGTTTACAAATATAATAATTTTGATTTAGAATTTCTCAAATATTCCCAATCCAAACAAAGCAAAATCATATTTTACGGGATCATCAGGATCGAATTTCTTAAGATTGGCAGTTAATTCTTCTACTGCCTTCCAATCGTTTTGGTTTCTTGTAAGTAAACCGAGTTTTCTGGAAACATTCCCCGAATGCAAATCCAGCGGGCAGAGCAGGGCAGAGGAAGGAATATTTTTCCATATTCCGAAATCAACGCCCCGCTTGTCGTTTCTTATCATCCAGCGAAGAAACAAATTTATTCTTTTGCATGAGGAATTATTTTCGGGGTTGGAAATATGTTTTTCTGTATGTTGCAAATGTTCGCATTCGAAAAATATTTTTCTGAAATAAATAATAGAATCTTTTATCGAATGATTTTTTCTGTATCCTTTGTAAAATAAAGTTTGGAGTCCGTTATGATATTGATAAATGTTTTTAAGCGAATAAATAAAGTACGAAGCATCATCGCCCTGAAATGTACGGTGGGTAAATGTTTGAAAAGGTTTTAATTCTTTTTCTTTAACGTTCATAATAAAATCAAAAGGAGAATTATTGAGAAGCTTAATCAGTTTTTCTGCGCTTTTAATAATGTTTGGCCTGTATCCCCATGCGATGGTTGCAGCAAGAAATGCAGCAATTTCAATATCTTCTTTTTTTGTAAAACGATGGGGAATTGAAACCGGATCGGAAATTATAAATTCCGGAGTATTATACTGTTTATATTTGTTATTGAGTAATTTTTCTAATGATGATTTGTTCATAATTTTTTTAACACAGAGGTCACGGAGAAAAATCACAGAGCATCACAGAGAAAAGTACAAGAAAAAATAAATTTGAGATAGCCTCTTTGTGAATTGTTCGATAATTCTTTAGTTCAGCAGATGAATAGATTTGATAATCTCCTTCCCTATTTCTAAAGCTTTTTCATTATCAGGGATCAGGTTATGATGCCTTTTGGGTAAAGATTTTTCAAGTCCTTTACGTATGAATTCGTAAGATACAACAGGTTTTACTTTAAGAAATCCGCCAAGCACCATCATATTAAATACTTTCAGCATGTTTCTTTTTGCTGCCTCATCATTGGCATCGATTCTGTAAATATTAATATCTTTTCTTTCGGGATGGCGGGTAATTCCATTACCATCATAGATGAGAACCCCGCCTTTTTTTACAGCTTTTTCAAATTTATCCATTGATTGCTGGTTGAGGATGATTGCCGTATCATAAGTGTTAAGGATAGGAGAGCTGATACGCTCGTCGCTGATGATAACTGTTACATTTGCTGTGCCACCGCGCATTTCTGGTCCGTAAGATGGCATCCATGACACTTCTTTGTTTTGCATAATGCCTGAATAGGCTAATATTTTGCCCATGGAAAGCACGCCCTGTCCGCCGAATCCTGCTATGATAATTTCTTCTGTCATTTTTTTCTATGTTAAGAGTTTAAAGTTCAATGTTCAAATGTTCAAAGTTGCAATTCACAGTCCGCAGTTGGCAATTCTGCATTCTTAATTCTGCATTCTTAATTCTCAAATCGTATATCATTCCGTCGGAACTTTAATATCACCAAGAGGATAGAAAGGAAACATATTTTCTTCCATCCATTTGTTTGCAGCAACCGGCGTCATTTTCCAGCCGGAGTTGCAGTTTGATACTATTTCAACAAAAGAAGTTCCTTTTTTGAGGTTCTGGTTTTCGAATGCTTTGCGTAAGGCTTTCTTGCATTTTCTCACAGCAGAAGGGGTGTGAACAGACTGCCTTGTTACGAAATATGTTCCGGGCAATTGGGCTACGAGTTCAGTAATTTTTAACGGGTTACCCATGAGTTCTACATCGCGTCCGTAAGGGCATGTAGAAGTTTTCATGCCTGGGAGTGTGGTAGGAGCCATTTGTCCGCCTGTCATTCCGTATATCCCGTTATTGATAAAAATGATGGTTATATTCTCTGCCCTGTTGCATGAATGAATGGTTTCGGCGGTTCCGATAGCAGCCAGATCTCCATCGCCCTGATATGTAAATACATATTTATCGGGCATCAGCCGTTTAACAGCTGTTGCAATGGCTGTAGCCCTTCCATGCGCAGCCTGCTGCCAGTCAATATCTACATAATGATAAGCGAAAACGGAACAACCTACCGGACAAATGCCAATGGTTTTTTCCTGAATACCCATTTCTTCGATCACTTCTGCTATCAGGCGGTGAGCCGTACTATGACCGCAACCCGGACAATAATGAAATACTCTGTCTGTCAGAAGTTTTGATTTCCGGTAAACAAGGTTTTCGGGTTTTATGATGTCGTTCATGTGATTAGCCTCCTATGATTTTAATTTTTAACTGCTCAACAATTTCAACCGGTGATGGAATGATCCCGCCAAGACGGCCATAGTGTTCGACCTTGATTTTGCCATTTACAGCAAGCCTCACATCTTCCACCATTTGCCCTGCATTCATTTCAACTACAAGCATTCCTTTTGTTTTTTTTGTGAGATCTTCAATTGGTTTAACAGGAAATGGGTATAAGGTAATTGGCCTTAATAAACCAACCTTTATTCCCTCTTCTCTTGCAAGCTGTATAGATTTCTGACAGATCCTTGAGGTGAGCCCGAATGCCACAAAGATAAATTCTGCATCGTCGCACCGGATAGCTTCATAACGGACTTCTTCCTGTTCCATCCTGCGGTATTTTGCCTGAATGCGTAAGTTCACCTGTTCCTGTACAGCAGAGTCGAGTTCGAGAGATGTAATGAAATTCTGTTTCCTGTCCGGAGTTTTGCCAACTGTTGCCCATGGTGACATCTTCCTGATTTCTGTTTCAGTCCAGCGGGGTTTTTGTTCTTTCAGCACCACTTTTTCCATCATTTGTCCTACAGCGCCGTCAGAAAGTATCATTACGGGGTTACGGTATTTAAACGCAAGGTCGAATCCGAGCCCTACAAAATCTGCCATTTCCTGTACCGAAGCAGGGGCAAGGACGAGGAGTTTGTAATCGCCGTGGCCTCCACCTTTTGTTGCCTGAAAATAATCAGCCTGTGATGGCTGGATCGTGCCAAGACCTGGGCCTCCGCGGACAACATTGACCAAAAGACCCGGTAATTCTCCTCCGGCCATATAGGATATTCCTTCCTGCATCAGGCTGATGCCGGGGCTGGATGATGTGGTCATAACTTTTTTGCCGCATGCACCGCCTCCGTATACCATATTTATGGATGCCACTTCGCTTTCTGCCTGAAGAACGACCATTCCCGTGGTTTCCCATGGTTTAAGCAGCATCAGTGTTTCCAGTATCTCCGACTGTGGTGTGATGGGATAACCGAAATATCCGTCAGCGCCGGCACGGATAGCCGCTTCGGCTATCGCTTCATTGCCTTTCATTAATCTTACTTCTTCCATTATTTTGAATATTTTTATTTACACTGTTTATGCTGCTTTTACCCTGTAAACGGTTATAACTCCGTCAGGGCATACAATTGCACAGTTTATGCATCCGGTGCAATTATCATTTGCCGGTTCTGCATAATGATATCCTTTGCCATTCACAGCTTTGGCCATAACAATAACCGATTCGGGACATGCTCCGATACATACTTCGCATCCCTTGCATTTCTCGGTATCTACAACGATCGCTCCTTTAACTTTTGCCATTTTATGAATCTCCTTTTTATAAATTATTTTTTTATTCCTGTCGGTATAATTATACTGCAAACGGGATAAATTTCCGCATTTTATGAATACAAAAAGGTATAGAGGTATAAAGGCATAAGGAAGAACGGGTTATACCCTATACCCTTATACCCTTTACCTTAAACCCAAATGTAATAATTTATCCAGTGCAAAGTATACACATCACAAAGCTAAAAATAATTGTTTAAGCTTTTATGATAAATTAATTTATTTTTTTTATTTATTTTACTTGTTTTATTCAAAAATTTATTTTTGTCCTCTCAATTTAATTTTAAGGAGCTATATTATGATTAGAATCCCTGAACGAATTTATCTGGCTAACCTGCCAACAAAAATAGAAAAGCTGGACAGGTTATCAAAAAAACTTGGAGGTCCGGATATTTTTATCAAAAGAGATGACCAAACCGGAACTGAGTTTTCAGGTAACAAGGTGAGAAAATTGGAATTTTCCATAAAAGAAGCTATTGATAAAGAGTGTAACTGTATTATCACTTGTGGTGGAGTTCAATCCAACCATTGCAGGGCTACGGCAGCAGTTGCGGTAAAATTTGGAATGAAATGCTGTCTTGTTTTAAGAGGAAATAAAAATACAGAGCCTGACGGAAATCTGTTTTTAGATAAACTATTTGGAACCGAAGTGCTGTTTGTTTCTGATGATGAATATTATTCTCACAGGATGGAAATCATGGAACGCATTAAAAAAGAAAACGAAAAAAGGGGTTATACATCTTATATTATTCCTGTCGGTGCTTCTGATGGAATTGGTTCATTCGGCTATTACCTTGCTATGCAGGAAATCATTGAACAAGAAAAAGAGTTACATGTTCATTTTGATTGTATAATACTTGCCGTTGGCTCAGGCGGAACTTATGCGGGACTTCTGCTGGCAAAAAAAATCTTTAAACATAATGCTCAGATTTGTGGATTCAGTGTTTGCGATGATAAGGTGTATTTTAAAAAAAGAATTAAAGAAATTTTTTATGAAAGTGTTAGTTATTTGGATATAAGTTTAACAGTTTCAGAAGATGAAATAAATATAGTTGACGGCTATAAAGGAATAGGATATGCATTGAGCCGAAAAGAAGAGCTTCAATTTATTTATGATTTTGCTAAACTGGAAGGCATTATTTTAGACCCGGTTTATACTGGTAAGGCGATGTACGGATTAACGGAAGAAATCAGAAAAGGGCATTTTAATAATTTTAAAAATATCCTTTTTATCCATACAGGCGGACTATTTGGTTTATTTCCACAGAAAAAACTGTTTGAATTTTAATGATATAAAAAACATAGTTGCCTGCAAAACATCATAATGCTGATAATTTTTGTAACTACTCAGCAGCAGATATAAATTGAAAATGCCACAGATTCACAGATTATAATCCGCCTAAGGCGGATCCAAAGATAAATTCATTACAAAAAGAATAATTTTTAATCTGTGAATCTGTGGCAAATATTTGTTTTTCTTAAGCTTTAATATTGTTGAGTAGTTACTAATTTTTTTTAAAAAAATAATTTTGGATTATTAAAATATTAATATTTACATTTGCCAAAAATTAATAATTTATAAAATTATCAAAACCAATAATAACCAATAAAAAAAAAGAAGGGAGTTTAAAACTATGTTAATAAAATTAGCTGACGGGAACATGATGCCCGTTGAAATGCACAAGGCAAGAATGGTTCAGAAAATTAATCTTGTTCCTGCAGAAGAAAGATATCAAGCCATTAAAGAAGCAGGGTATAATACTTTCTTACTCAAGAATAGGCATATCTTCATTGACGGGCTTACCGACAGTGGCGTTAATGCTATGAGCGACAATCAATATGCCGCTTTACTTACCACAGACGATTCTTATGCAGGAAGTGAAACATTTTATGAATTTAAAGATGCTGTTAAAGATGTTTTAGGTTATAATTATGTAATGAATGTTCACCAGGGAAGAGCCGCTGAACATTTAATATGTAAAATATTCGGAAAACCAGGCGGTGTCGTCATTACTAATTATCATTTCACAACAACAAAAGCTCATATTGAAGAAACAGCGAAATCAGTTTGTCTTGAACTTTATGCTGATGAAGCGGTAAAAACAAACAGTTCTCATCCTTTCAAGGGGAATATGGATATGCAGAGACTCAATGATGCAATAAAAAAATATGGAAAAGACAAAATCGGTTATATCCGTATGGAAGCATCTACTAATCTGCTTGGAGGACAACCATTCTCAATGGAAAATTTCAAAGAGGTTAAAAAAGCATGTACTCAGAATGGTATTCTTTTTGTCCTGGACGGGAGTTTAATTACTGAAAATGCATATTTAATTACACAAAGAGAAAAAGAATACGAAAACAAAACAGTTGCAGAAGTTGTTAAAGAGATGTGCAGTCTTGCTGATATTTACTATATGAGCTCCAGAAAAAATACTTGTGTAAGAGGTGGATGTATTGCAACTAATAATGAAAAATTATTTAAAATGTTTGAACCATGGCTACCTCTTTATGAAGGATTCTTTACGTATGGCGGTATGTCAATGAGAGAAGTCGGAGCTATGGCTGTTGGAATGAGGGAAATGTGTGACATAGGTGTGGCCAGCGCCCCGGTTGACCAGATAGCGTATTTCATAAATAAACTCGATAAGATGGGTATTCCGGTTGTTACACCTCCGGGTGCATTAGGCGGACATATTGATGCAAAGAGATTTGCACCTCACCTTCCTAAAGAACAATATATTGCCGGCTCTTTAGCAGCAGCATTCTTTATTGTTTCCGGTGTAAGAACAATGGAAAGAGGAACTATCTCTATGGACCGCGATAAGGAAGGCAATGATGTTTATGCAGAATTAGAGTTGATGAGAGTGGCTCTTCCAAGAAGGGTTTATTCAATTGCTCATGTTGAGTATATCATTGACAGACTTAATTGGTTATACAAACACCGCGAACTTGTAGGAGGTTTGAAATTTGTATCTGAACCACCGGTACTCAGGTTCTTCCTTGGCAGATTAGATTCTGTTGGCGATTGGAGTAGAAAATTATGCGACGCTTACAAAAAAGACTTTGGCGACAAAGCGTAAAATTTAATAAAGACAATATCTAGGGTGTAATATAATTTTATTACACCCTTTTTTTAATGTATTAAACTTGTAACGTCCCCACTGGAAATTTACATGTTTTGATATACCGATATGAAACATGTTTGCAAAAAATGTGACAGCGAAAAACAACAGAAGGGCTGGTGTGGGGAGCTTTGAATATGTGATTTTTTAGTTATTGCAAACGGGATCGTTTCTGTTTCCTTTATGATTTTCATGTTGTGAGCAACTTTCTCCACTATCAGATATTTTACCTTCAATATACTGCTTTACAATATCGGCTGCATTACCTGAACAACCACGTATTACATGAATACCCCAATTATTCAGAACATTAATTGCACCCCCGCCAATACCACCGGCAAGCATAATGGTTACTCCATTTTCTGACAATACTTTTGCTATGTCCGACTTGCAACCACAACCTTGTTCTGATTTGATTGTTTGTACGTCAACAATTTCGTTTTTTTCTGAAATAGTGTAAACTCCGTAAAATTCACACTGACCAAAATGGTCGTCCAATTGATTACTTTTAGTAACAGGAATTGCAATTTTCATTTTTTATCCTCCTTATTTATTATTTATAAACCCACTTTAATTTGTTAATAAAAAAATCTCTAAACTTTCAAAAAAGCCACATTATACTCATTATGTTGTGAAATATCCAAATAACCAAAGTGCAATAATAATACTGCCAAGTAATCCCTGAATTACATACGGATTTAGTCTGGCAACATTAACATTTTTTAAAAAACTTACTGTGTATAACGCTAAAATACTTAGGACACTTGATGCTATGGCGGTTAATGAAGCTTTGACAAAGATATACTCAGATAGTCTGGATGTATCCCAAGCACTGAGTATGTAAGTGTTCATTACTGCAAAAATACTGAATGCTACTATAGAAGTAAATCCACATGCTAATACATAATATAAATATTTGAATGTATTTTTTGCAATTATTAAAGATGCAGATACTTCATAACCTATACCAAGTATAAGTAATGCTGTTGGTCCACATAATAAAACATTTGTGGTGCATGAGTGAACTCCTATGCTGTTTATTTTATAAAGAATAGCAATTACTATGATTAGCAATGATGTTCCCGTTTTAGGTATTTGCGAACGGGCAACGGATAATATTGCTAAAGTAATTGAGCTTAAAATAACCGAACGGTAGGGTACATTCAAGCTGCCAATAAGTGTTTCGTTTAATCCGATTAATGAACCGAATAATAAAATCCAGAGAAGTTTTTTTTTAATAAACATAATCGTAAAATTTAAGGGTTAAACATTCTTATTATATTTTAATCTTTT
>JBBAAT010000009.1:0-19775 GCA_041658145.1 Bacteroidales bacterium
AAGGATTTATGGATAGCCCCCGGAAATGCGGGTACTGCGGTCTGCGGTAAAAATATTGATTTATCTCCGCTGGATTTTTCAGGGATTAAAGAGTTTGTTTGCCGGAAAAAAATCGATCTGGTAATGGTAGGCTCCGAAGAACCTTTGGTGCAAGGGATACACGATTTTTTCCTTGAAGAAAAAGACCTTAGGCATGTCCGGCTTATCGGTCCTGCAAAGCAAGGTGCAAGGCTGGAAGGAAGCAAAGATTTTGCAAAAGCATTTATGAATCGTCATCATATACCCACAGCAACATACAAGACATTTTCATCGGAAGATTTTAATCACGCAGTTGAATATTTGAAATGCACAGATCCACCCTTTGTTTTGAAAGCAGATGGACTTGCTGCCGGTAAGGGCGTTATTATATGCAATGACCGCGCAGTAGCGGAAAAAGAACTTGAGGATATGTTGAAAAATCTCAGGTTTGGAAATGCAGGTAAAAAAGTGGTAATTGAACAATTCTTAGACGGAATTGAGCTTTCTGTTTTTGTGGCTACAGATGGGAAATCCTATAAAATTCTGCCGGAAGCCAAAGATTATAAAAGAATTGGAGAAGGAGATACCGGGCCAAACACGGGAGGAATGGGAGCGATTTCGCCGGTACCTTTTGCTGACGATGTTTTTATGAAAAAAGTAGAAGAAAGAATCATAAAACCTACGATGGATGGATTGAAAAAAGAAAATATCGTTTATAAGGGCTTTCTTTTTATTGGACTGATGAATATGGCCGGCAATCCTTATGTAATCGAATATAATGTGCGCATGGGCGATCCGGAAACAGAAGTTGTTTTACCCCGCATCAAATCCGATTTACTTGAAATGCTTGTTGCTATTGCAGATGAAAATCTCGACAAAATTAACATGGAAATTGATGAAAGAACGGCAGCTACTGTAATGCTTGTTTCGCAAGGCTATCCCGGAAGTTATGAAAAAGGGAAGGTGATCCGTCAACTGGAGAATATATCCGACAGCCTCATTTTTCATGCAGGTACAGCTAAGGATGCCAAAGGCAATATCGTTACTAATGGGGGAAGGGTGTTGGCTGTAACGTCTCTTCATCATCAGATGCAGCAAGCTTTACAACAATCAATGGAAAATGCCGAAAAAATCAATTTTGAAGGGAAATATTATAGAAAAGATATTGGACGCGATTTATTGAGCGGCAATAAATAATTCAAGTTTCGCATGATAATAAAAGACATCAATTGTTAGTAATACAGGATTGATTGAATAATTAAAATTAAATATTATCTTTTTGGTCTCAACTAAAAAAGAACTTAGATATTGCACAAATTACAGGTCAGACAGAGCCGCTTCTACTGAAACGACAGTTGAAGGAGAAGCGTGTCGAAGTCGACCGATGTGTCACTCTTCGACACGTACAACAGCCCGCTATCGCATGCTGTGTCCGGCTCTGAGTGACCTAAAGAGTAATCATGCGAAACTTGAGTAAATAAGAATAAATCATGCTGACAAAATTATTCAATTCGAACAGCATCGGTTCTCTTGCAATACTCATTATGCTTGCAATAGCATTATGGGCAAAGGCTTTTGTTAATATAGTCCCCATGGACGGACCCTTCGTTGCGTCGCCTTTGTACAATTTTGTATTTCGTAACATTGGTGATCTTAAAATAATATGTGCATTTATTACAATAGCGCTGCTGATTTTTGAAGCTCTGCTCATCAACTACATCCTTGCCGGAAATGATTTGATTCTCCGTAATTCATACATGGCTGCCTTTATTTTTATAATTGTTACGGGTTTATTTAATGATCTTATTGTCCTGAATCCTGTTGTATTTTCAAATTTATTTATTATTGCTGCTCTCTGGCTGTTTTTACGGCTTTATGAAGAAACGGAAGCTTATGCCATTGTTTTTAATATCGGAACGCTGGTGTCGGCTGCATCTATGTTTTATTTTCCTTCTGTGATATTTATTCTCCTTATATGGGCGGGCTTTATTATATACCGGCTTTTTTCGTGGAGGGAATGGTTGATCAGCATCATCGGGCTTACTCTTCCGTATTTGTTTTTAGGAACATATTACTTTTGGAATGACTGCCTGACCGCGAAAATCTTATCTTACAAAGAAGCATTCGGATTTATCAATTTCTATGATTTTTCTCCCACCGTGTATGTATATATCGTGATAGCTTTCCTGGGATTGTTGCTGCTTTTATCTGTTTTCAATCTTCTGTCAATTATTAATGAAAAACCTATCAGAATTAGAAAGTCTATATCTTTCATGATCTGGTTTTTGATAATAAGTTTTCTTTCTCTGAATTTAAGCTCGAATTTCCGGGCGCTTGGGTTTGTGATGATGTTTACTTCTTTTACTGTTTTATTGACATTGTATATATCATATTCCAAAAAACCTCTTTGGGTTGAGGGAATATTAATGCTCCTTTCTTTTTTGCTTATTTCAGGAAGGCTTGGATTATGGAATTTTTAATTATTTCGGAATAATTTGATAATTTGTAACTACTCAGCCGATTTAAAATGTTAAAAGATAAATACATGCCACAGATTACACAGATTAAAATTAATTTTTTTATAAATTTTACTCACAACTTATTTTTTTATTTTTAATGTGTTCGTGAGATCGCTTTGCTATGTTCACAAAGAAAACTACCTTTGGTAGTTTAAAATCTGTGAAATCTGTGGCTATTAAGGCTAATATAGTGGCTGAGTAGTTACGATAATTTTACCAGTATAAATTGAACTTATGAAGTTTGGAGTTGTTATATTCCCGGGTTCTAATTGCGACCATGATATTATTTATGTGTTGAAAAAAATCATGAAGCAGGAAGTGGTGAAACTATGGCACAAGGATATTAGTTTGCAAGGCTGCGATTTTATTGTACTTCCCGGGGGTTTTTCGTATGGAGATTATCTTCGCTCTGGTGCCATTGCCAGGTTTTCTCCGATTATGGAAAGTGTAATAAAATATGCAAAAAAAAGTGGATGCCTGATGGGTATCTGCAATGGTTTTCAGATATTGTGTGAGGCTGGACTGCTACCTGGCGCCTTACTGCAGAACAATAATCAAAAGTTCATCTGCAAGAATATTTATGTGAAAGCACAAACAAATAATAGTATTGTTACAAACCTGATCGATCAGGCAAAACCGTTGAAAATTCCTATAGCTCATGGAGAAGGACGGTATTATGCAGATAATGATACTATTCGGAATCTGAATCAAAACGATCAGATACTTTTCCGGTATTGCAATGAAAATGGTGAAATAACAGATGATTCAAACCCGAACGGTTCGCTCGAAAACATTGCAGGTGTTTGCAATGAATCAAGGAATATATTTGGAATGATGCCACATCCCGAAAGAGCCGCTGATGTTGAACTGAAAAATACTGACGGAAAACTGATCTTTGAATCAATTTTAAATTTTATAAAATAATGAGTAAAATAATTTCGCTTGTGACAGGAGGTGCGGGTTTTATCGGCGCTCATGTAGTTAACCATTTAATAAAATCTGGTCATAAGGTTATAGTTCTTGATGATTTGAGCGGAGGATTTGCAGAAAATATAAATCCTGAAGCAAAATTTATTCATGGTTCAATTTTAAATCATGAACTGATTGAAAAAATATTTGATCAGAATAAAATAGATTATGTATATCATTTAGCTGCGTATGCCGCTGAAGGGTTAAGCCATTTTATTAAAAGATTCAATTATAATAACAATCTTATCGGAAGCGTAAATCTTATTAATGAATCGGTAAAACATAAAGTAAAATGTTTTGTGTTTACTTCGTCAATTGCTGTATATGGCGACAACCAGGTGCCAATGCTCGAAAATTTGCTTCCTGCACCCGGGGACTCGTATGGAATAGCAAAGTATGCTGTTGAACAGGAATTAAAAATTACCCATGAAATGTTTGATCTGAATTATATTATTTTCAGACCGCACAATGTTTATGGCGAATTTCAGAATCTCGGTGATAAATACCGTAATGTGATAGGAATATTTATGAACCAACTTATGCAGGGAAAAGAACTTACAATATTTGGCGATGGAATGCAAACACGTGCTTTCAGTTATATCAGTGATGTCGCGCCTTACATTGCAGAATCTGTAAATATACCTGAAGCTTATAACGAAATTTTTAATATTGGCGCCGATAAAAATTTTACAATTAATGAATTAGCAAATGAAGTGATGATTGCAATGGGACTGGAAAATAAAATCCGTCATTTACCTGCCCGTAATGAAGTGTTGCATGCATATTCCGATCATTCCAGAGCAAAATCAATTTTTAAGATAAATAAAAGCACTTCTCTCAGAGATGGTTTGTCTGTTATGGCATCATGGGCAAAAAATGCAGGCATAAGAAAAAGCGCAAAATTTAAAGATATCGAAATCAAAGAAAAATTACCAAAAATTTGGCTGGAGGATTAAAAAATATTAAAATATTATTTGTAGCGACTCATCGGCCAAACCGGGCGCCCAGCCAGCGATTTCGCTTTGAGCAATTTATCGGATTTTTTATTGAAAAAAACTTGAATTGTAGTTACAGCTATTTGGTAACTTCATTTGATGATAAAACATTTTATTCAAAGGGTAAAAGGGTGTTTAAATTCCTGCTACTGATAAAATATTTCTTTAAAAGATTATTGGATTTTATTAGAGTTTTTAAATATGATTTGGTTTTTATTCAACGCGAAGCCTATTTTGTTGGACCAGCATTATTTGAAAGGTTATTTAAAATTTCAGGTGTAAAAATAATTTATGATTTTGATGATTCTATCTGGATTAATAATGTTTCTGATGGAAACAGAAATTTTATATGGATGAAAAGCTATAAAAAAATTTCAAAAATTATTTCAATTTCCAATATGATATTTGCAGGTAATAAGTACCTGGCAGATTATGCAATACAATACAATTCCAGTATCAAGATTGTTCCTACTACTATTGATACAGATAAATATCAGAGAAATCCAACAGTTCTTAATCCTGACGGTAAAATTTGTATTGGTTGGAGTGGAAGCATTACTACTATTAAACATTTTGAGTATGCTGTCAATTTTCTGGAAAAAATAAAAATGAAATATGGAGACAAAGTAATTTTTAAAGCGATTGGTGATGGAAGCTATGTTAACGAATCCCTTAATATCAAAGGAATTCCATGGATTGAAAAAGATGAGATTAATGAATTGAGCGCAATTGATATCGGAATTATGCCTTTGCCTGATGATGAATGGGCTAAAGGCAAATGCGGGTTGAAAGGATTACAGTATATGGCATTGGAAATACCTACGGTTATGTCGCCGGTGGGTGTCAATACTGAAATCATCCGGGATGGAGTGAATGGCTTTCTTGCTAAGGATGAAAACGAATGGGTGGAAAAATTATCGCTGCTTATCGAATCGGCAGCATTGAGGAAAAAACTTGGTGACAACGGCCGAAAAACTGTTGAGAAACATTATTCATTCGAAGCATGGAAAGATAAATACATTGAATATTTTAACGAAGTATTGAACTATACATAAAACGGGATAAATTTATACATTTTAAAAACAAGTAATCAGTTATCGGTAAACGGTAATCGGTTGTTTATTACTGATTACCGATTACTTTTTTTACTGATTACCTAATTCAAAGTGTACTAATTTATACCATGCAAAATATAATGCTCCAATCATTTTTTCAGGAAAACACTATTGAAGCCGGATGCGATGAAGCGGGCAGGGGATGCCTTGCAGGGCCTGTATTTGCTGCTGCTGTTATTTTACCTCCTGATTTTGACGAACCACTTTTGAATGACTCAAAAAAAATGTCGGCAAAAAACCGCTACCTGTTACGTGATATTATTGAGGGAAAAGCCGTTGCTTATGCAGTAGCAAAGGTTAGTCATCTCGAAATAGATAAAATCAATATTCTGAATGCATCTATCAAAGCGATGCATCTGGCAATTAAAAAACTCAAAGTAACACCTCAGCTTCTTCTTATTGACGGGAACAGATTTAAACGTTACGAATCCGTTCCTCATAAAACAATTGTAAGCGGTGATGCAATTTACATGTCAATTGCTGCTGCTTCTATTCTTGCCAAAACCTATCGCGACGACTATATGAACAAATTGCATAAGAAATTTCCGGCTTACCAATGGAATAGTAACAAAGGATATCCTACAGTTTTGCATTATGCCGCTATCGAAGCGAATGGGATTTGCAAGCACCACAGGCAATCGTTCAACCTGAACCCGCAAATAAAAATAAGGTAACTACTCAGTAGCAGCGGCAGTAGGCAGCAGCAGGAAGCAGGAAGCAGTTTCGTGACCGCCAAGTGCCTACTGCCGTTGCCTCCTATGTTTTTGGAAGTATGGCAAATAATCCGGAAAAATTTTTTCCGAAAAATTAACTGCCTCCTGCCGCTGCCTCCTGCATACTATATACAAATGGGTGAATAATAACAATAAGTTTCTTAATCGTTTATTTTTTCTTCGGTTCCATGAACTTCCCTTTTATATCAAAAGTTAATTCGGTAAGAGCTTTCTTGCCTTCTTTCTTAATCTTCACGATATAGAAAGTCCCTTCATCGGTAGTGTTGAGAATGGCTTCTTTTATAGAATACCCTGGATATTTCTGTTTAACATATTTTATGGCAGGAGAGGGAAGTTCTTTTGAACTGATAGTTTCAACGGTATTTTTTATTTCAGTATCATCTGATGTGATTTTATTGTCAGCTTTTTCAGAGGCGTCAGTTTTTTTAACTTCTGTCTTTTCAGTATTAGCTTTAGTAGTATCTGTTTTGGTAGCCTTTTCGGTGTCATCGTTTATTTTTTTATCTTCCTTGATGACCTTCTTAATAAATTTGCCAGCAAGAGTATAGTATAGTTCAGCGGTCTGGTGGCCGGCGCTATCTTTTTTAATAAACAGGTAATAATAATCCTGAGCGCCCGGTTCCTGCACCATTTCGGAAATCTTTATTTTATATAACTTATAATTAGTTTTAAAGTCGCGCATAATAAGACCTGGAAGCTCTTTTTCCGATATGGGATATTTGGTAGCATGCCAGGCGCCATCTGCAGTGAATTCTGCAATTCCTTGCTGCTCTTCGGCTTTGAAAGAAGCGATATAAAGGCTGCCGTCAACCTTCCATGTGATTATGGTAGCATCAGGCAGTTTTGTTTTAAAAGCATTCGCCACAGCATCAGGGACATTTGATGCAATTTGCTCTTTCCCTTTATTTTCTTGCGAAAAAACTGTTACGGAAAATAACAGGATTGAAATAAAAACGATATGTGATTTCATCTGTTTATTTTTTTGTTTTTTAAAGGTCAGATGCCCGCCTGAACCGGAACGGGCAGGGAATACGCCATGAAATAATCATTTCGCCTGCCTGACGGTAGGCAGGGTTGTTGTGAAATTTATTGCTCATGGCTATTTCATATAAGTGTATTTGAATGTGCTAATATATGCAATTTTATACAGCAAACTGGATAAATTTGTACATTTTAAATAGGTCTTTGGTTTATAGTCAGGGCCGCCAGTTTAGTCAATGGGCTCCGGTTATTAGTAAAAAATTAACTGACGACCTTGACTAACGACCAAACCGGCTGCTGTATACCAATAACCCGATTTCATCGCTTAATCGTTTGTGTTCTGTCCGGCCCTGTTGAAACGAAAGAAACCGGTACCTGAACAGCTTTCTCAATAAAATCAATATATTTTTTTAATTCGTCAGGCAATTGGCTGTATTGATGAATGTGATCCAGGGTAGTGTTCCACCCTTTCATTTCATGGTAAACAGGTGTAAGTTCACCGGGGTTGATCTCGAATGGAATGTAGTCGATTTTGCTGCCTTTATAATTGTAATGTGTGCAGATATTGATCCTGGCAAAAGAACTAAGCACATCGGCTTTCATCATTATAAGCTGGCTCACCCCATTCAGCATGATAGAATATTTGAGGGCAGGCAGATCCATCCAACCACAGCGCCTGGCGCGGCCTGTGGTGGAGCCAAACTCATTGCCGAGTTTCCTGAGCTTCTCTCCTGTTTCATCAAAAATCTCGGTAGGAAATGGCCCGCTGCCTACACGTGTGCAATACGCTTTGAAAATTCCGAAAACCTCGCCGATCTCTTTGGGCGAAACTCCTAATCCTGTGCAAACACCTGCGCATACTGTATTTGAAGAGGTAACAAACGGGTATGTCCCGAAATCAATATCGAGCAGGGAACCCTGAGCCCCTTCAGCCAGAACAACCTTGTTATCTTTAAGCTTCGAATGGATGTAAATCTCGCTGTCAATATGCTGAATGGTTTTGATAAACTCTATCGCTTCGAACCATTTGGTTTCATAAATATCAAAAAGGTCGCCGTCAATAAGGTATTTTGAATAATCAACCTGCCTACCGGACAGGCAGGAATGCAGGTTTTCAATAAGTCCAAGATGTTTCTCTTTTAATAATTCGTATAAATTACGGAAATTATTCTTCTCAATATCACCTATCCTAAGGCCGTTCCGCGAAACTTTATCCGTATAAGCAGGACCAATTCCTTTCAGGGTTGAGCCGATTTTGGAGTTGCCTTTGGATGCTTCATCAGCTGCATCAAGTAGCCTGTGAGTGGGAAGGATAAGATGCGCTTTACGTGATATCAGTAAATTCTTAGTAACATCAACATTTTTTTTAGCAAGTTCTTGTATTTCTTTATAAAGAATAACAGGGTCGATCACTACGCCATTACCTATTAAATTGATCTTATCCGGATGAAATATTCCGGAAGGTATGGTATGCAACACGTGTTTTATCCCATCGAATTCCAATGTGTGACCAGCATTTGGGCCTCCCTGAAAGCGCGCAATAATATCGTAATGCGGGGTGAGCACATCCACAATTTTGCCTTTGCCTTCATCGCCCCATTGAAGACCTAATAGTACATCAACTTTCATTTTGCATTTTAATTATTACCTGATGTTACGTATATTCATTTTTTTATTTATCAATGTCACTCAGAGCCGGACACAGCAAAGGTTTGCGCGTTAGAGTCCGTGTCGAAGAGTGACACACCGGTCGACTTCGACACGATTCTCCTTTCACTATCGTTTCAGTAGAATCGGCTCTGTCTGACCTTTAAATTTATTAATCATTTACTATATTTGCGTAACATCAGTTATCACTATGTTTCTTGCATTTTCCGTAAAAAGTGAGAGAATGATGACTTATTTCTACATTCATCTGTTTGCCTACCGATGTCTTTATTTCCTGTACCCTTGGATCGCAGAATTCCATCAACTTTCCACATTCGATGCAGATTATATGATCGTGCTGTTTAAATTTAAATGCTCTTTCAAATTGGGCGACGTTCTTGCCGAACTGATGCTTGGTAACAAGGCTGCAGGCAAGAAGAAGCTCAATGGTATTATAAAGCGTAGCCCTGCTCACCCGATACTTCTTGTTCTTCATACTGATATATAGGGATTCGATATCAAAATGCCCTTCCTGAAGATACATCTCTTTTAAAATAGTAAACCTTTCAGGAGTTTTCCTATGACCGTTTGTTTCAAGATAATATGTAAATATTTGCTTTACGGTATCCAATGTTTCCTGATCAATCATAATATAGATTTATTGTTACGGTTCAGGTTGTTCAAGAATTCCTGCCTACCGTCAGGCAGGTCTGATATTCCATTTTATACCAAACCAAATCTGGTTTTAGGTTGAAAGGTTGAGCGGCTGGTTTAAACCAGTTGCCCAACCCATTAACTCAATACCCGAACAGTAACGATTTATTGCATAAAAGTATAAAAAATATTGGCGGGGACAAGTTTATTTAAATAATTTCTAAATAAATTTCCAATGACTGAAAATATCCTAATATCTATGAATTTCAATGAATATCTATTTATTTCATTCTGCATTCTCAATTCTGCATTCTGCATTCATTTATCTTCTTCTAACCGAATCTCCACTTAAAATATCCTAATATCAGTTGTCAGTTCGCAGTCAATAATTCTGAATTCTGCATTCATAATTCTGCATTCTGCATTCATAATTCTGAAATCAACAATCTATGTTTTATCTATTCTGAAAACTTGCTGAATACCTTCTACTTTTTTGAGGTTCCGGATCAGATCATGCAGGTGGTGGGTGTCGTGTATATATAACATCACAGTTCCTTCAAATTTTCCGGCATTACTTTCAACGCTAATAGTGCGTATATTCAGATTAAGGTCATTGGAAATAATTTTTGTAATATTGTTTACAATACCGACCTTATCAATACCGGTGATCTTGATGCCTGCTAAGAATACAAGAGATTCGCTGTGTGTCCATTTTGCTTTTACTGTCCGGTAAGCATATCTGGATAGCATATTGATTGCATTCGGGCAATTGCTGCGGTGAATTTTTATCCCTTCGCTGACGGTTACAAAACCAAAAACATCATCGCCGGGAATTGGATTACAGCATGGCGATAATGTATACAGTAACTTATCCATATTATCCCCGATCAATAGTGTATCGGGTTTATTTTTCAGCCGGGTTGCTATATCGGGTACTTGTTTTTTTTCTGTTCCTCCCTTTTCTTTTTCTTTACCCGTTAGCAGTGAAAATGGGGAAGTAAGATATTTAAGCCATTTTGAGCGATCTCTTTCCTGGATAAATGTTTTTATTTCATGAAGTCCGATTTTGCCAATAGCTGCCTGGCAAAATAATTCCTGTGAATTTGGGATTTTATAAAAATTAAGCAGTTTGGCAATGTTCGTGTTATTGAATTCAAGCTTCATGTGCTTGAATTTTCGCATGAGGATTTCTTTTCCCCCGTCAGCCATTTTTCTTTTATCTTCTTTTAGCGCAGATTTAATACGCGACTTTGCCTTTGATGTAATAACATAACCAAGCCAGTCTTCTTTTGGCTTTTGTTTGCTTGATGTAATGATCTCAACCTGATCGCCGCTTTTGAGCTTATAATTAAGAGGTACAAGTCGATGGTTTACCTTCGCTCCAATGCAGGTATCGCCGATCTTAGAATGAATGCTATATGCAAAATCAAGCGCTGTTGTTCCAATCGGAAGAGTTTTGAGTTCGCCTTTAGGAGTGAAGATGAATATTTCGTCAGAAAATAAATTTAATTTAAAATCGTCCAGAAAATCGAATGCATTGGCTTCAGAGCTTTTCAGAAGTTCACGTATTTTTTTTAACCAATTATCCAATCCGCTTTCTGCACTGCCGGCATCTTTGTATTTCCAATGAGCTGCATATCCCTTTTCTGCAATTTCGTCCATGCGTTTGCTTCGGATCTGAACTTCTATCCACCGGCCGGAACTGCTCATTACAGTAATATGAAGAGATTCGTAATCGTTTGCTTTAGGGTTAGAAATCCAATCGCGCAACCTGTCAGGATTTGGGCGGTAAAAATCTGTTACAATCGAATAAACCTTCCAGCATTCTGCTTTTTCTTGTTCGGGTGGGTAATCCACGATAATACGCACAGCAAAAAGATCGAACACTTCTTCAAACGGGATCTCCTTCTTTTTCATTTTATCCCAGATAGAATTAACCGATTTTGTTCGGTAAACAATGCTGAAATTGATGTTCTGCTTTATCATTTCGTTTTTGACAGGATTGATAAAGAGCGTAATAAGTTTTGTCCTTTCTTTTTCTGTTTCTTTTATTTTCCGGGAAATATTTTCAAAGATTTCCGGTTCGGTATATTTTAAAGCAAGGTCTTCCAGTTCGCTTTTAATAGCATACAATCCCAGCCTATGTGCGAGTGGTGCAAAAAGATAGAGTGTTTCGTATGCTATTTTTAGCTGCTTTTCGTGTGGCATAGCATCCAGCGTACGCATGTTATGAAGGCGATCTGCAAGTTTAATGAGTATCACCCTTACGTCGTCCGACAGGGTGAGAAGCATTTTCTTGAAATTATCCGCCTGTATGGAAGGAGAAGTTTGATCGAAAATTTCAGATATTTTGGTAAGCCCGTCAATAATCCTCGTTACTTTTTCTCCAAACAAACCGCGGATATCTGCCAGGGTATAATCTGTATCCTCCACAACGTCGTGTAATAAAGAGCAAATAACGGAAGTAGTCCCAAGCCCTATTTCGGCAGTAGAGATAAGAGCAACGGCTATTGGATGATAAATGTAAGGCTCCCCTGTTTTGCGACGCATATCTTTATGTGCTTCAACAGCCATATTGAATGCTTTTCGGATAAGCCGTTTATCTTCCTTGCTGGTATTGGGCTTACAAGCCTTCAGAAGATTTCTGTACCGTTTTATTATCTCCTGCCGTTCTCTTTCGGCATTAATATCCTGCATGATCAAAGCTTGCGATGAAGGTGCTGAAATTTTTACAAAAATAAAATAAAAATATGAGTATGTCAATCAAAATATAAAAAGATAATGGCTCATACTCTTATGCAAAAGGACAATTTCCTGTTTTTATTTTTTTTAACTGATGTTACGCAAAAATAATATATAAATACTAAATTCAGAGGTCAGGCAGAGCCGTCCCACCTTCGGGACGTGTCGAAGCCCGACCAAATACATAGTCACTCTTCGACACAGACGCCAATCCACAAGCCAACGCAATGTCTGGCTCTGAGTGACACTAATAAATAAATTTTAAGATTTGCGTAACATCAGTTTTTAGTACAAAATTTATTTGTACTTTTGAGTATTGATTCATTACAATTTAATTTTGATATATTTGCTATTGCCAAACCATTAACAAACCAAACGTTATGAAAAAAATGTTTTTATTTCTACTGGCTAACCTATTTGCCGGTCTTATATTGGCACAGACAGTTATCTATCACGAAAATTTTGAACAACCTTCTTTGGGCGATAGTGTTGTGTCGTCCGGAAACCCCGGGTGGGCTTTGAGTACCAAATTGCATAATGGTGGATTGCGTTCCGATAGTAGCCGCGTTGCCGTAAATGATTCAACATTTCTTACAACAACAGCTTTTAGTACAGTGGGAAATTATTTTGTAATGCTTCAGTTTTCTCATATCTGCAAAATTGAGTTCTTTGATAATGCAATTATCCAGGTTTCCAATAATAATGGTACAACATGGACACAGCTCGTTGCTGCACAATATCTGGGTTCCGGCCAATTTGGCTCTAACGGAAATAAATTTACTTCTACTTCTTATGTTGATTGGTTGCCCGGAACCGCATCCGCTGTGCCAACAGATGCATGGTGGAAAACAGAACAGTTCGACATTTCTTCTTTGGTTGGAAATTCATCGCAGGTAAAGATACGTTTTAAACTTTCTGATGGCAACGGTACGGGCTCTAGTGGTAATTATGGCTGGCTGATTGATGATATTAAAGTTACTATGAATTTTTCCGAAATGAATCCGCCTGTTATCACATTGCTTCCACCTAACTATTCTGGAACTGTGTACTCAACAGGACCCTTTACTGTAAAAGCAAAAATTATTGATGCCTCCGGAATTGACACCTCTAAAATATTCTATACAATTAATAGTGGAGCGGTGAATGCGGTTGGCATGACAATTCTCTCTGCTGACACTTTCCGGGGATACATCCCTGCCGTGAATAGTTTAGACACGATATGTTATTACGTGTATGCTCAGGATAATTCACCCAATCATAATTCCACGCAGGCGCCTTCATCAGGTTGTATTTCATTCGTTGCAAGTTCCGGAATAACATTTCCGTTTTTTGACAATTTTGACGGGTTCAATAATTGGACCGCCACTACAACATCTCCTGGTACAAGTTGGGAGCTTGGAACACCTAACTATGGCGTAACAAATAGCGCCTATTCTGCACCAAATGCATGGGACGTTAATCTTACCACAGCTTATGGCTCTGCTGCACATTGTACGTTGACATCACCCGTCTTTAATTTTTCAAGTGCTGTGAATGCAAAGCTTACGTTCTGGCAAAACAGGAACTGTGAAAACAATTATGATGGTACAAGACTTGAATACACAACCAATGGGACTACATGGCAGGTGTTGGGAATTATGAATGACCCTAATGCTGTAAACTGGTACACTAACACTTCGATATATTCAAGCAGTTTGCCTGCATGGGACGGAAATTCGGGAGGTTGGGTCAAATCGGAATATTTACTTAACTTACTTAATAATACTTCCGGTCCGGTACAGTTCCGGTTTATTTTCACTTCAGACGCATCGGTTAATGATGATGGTTTTTCAATTGATGATTTCAGCATTGTGCTTCCGGCACCTCAGGAAGCTGCTATGGTTTCTGTACTTGAACCAATTCCCGGATGCGGACTTGGTAATGAAACGGTAAAGGTAAAGATTGTGAACATGGGAATGGATTCTATTAACGGAGGTCTTACTGCAAGTTATAAATTAACCGGCGGTTCCTTGACAGTTACCGAAAATGTACCAGGAATAATATTGCCCGGCGATTCATTGGATTTTACTTTTGCTGCGCCAGTTGATATTGCTGTAACTTCGGCTGATTCAACATTTGAAATTGTGACATGGATAAATCTGGTTGGCGACCCCATTCATACAAATGATACTGCAAAGAAAAATATACTGTCAGGTTATATTCCACCGGCTCCTGTTTCATCGGGCATTACCATTCCATACGGAACATCTGCTACACTTACAGCTACTTCTTCTGATTCGCTTTATTGGTTTAGTGTCCCATCAGGAGGTACACAGATAGGAACAGGTTCAACTTACATTACCCCTGTCCTGTATTATACTACAATTTATTATGTTGAAGCCAGAACAGGTTGCCCGAGTAACCGTGTGCAGGATACTGTTTTTGTAACCGGTGTGCCTCCCTGCGATATGAGTGTACAAGCAATTCATACTCCCAATTCAGGTATTGAACTTACAAACCATGAATTGGTTAAAGTCAGAGTTAAGAATTACGGAACAAGTGCTGCTGTTAAAGTTCCAATACATTATGTAATCAATGGTGGCACTCCGGTAAATGATACTGTTCAGGGACCAATTGCCACAAACGATACTGCTGTATTTACTTTTGCTACTGCTGCGGACTTATCTGCATTCACAACTTACAACTTAACTGTTTATACTGATTTGGCTTGTGATGCCACTCTTGCAAACGATACAACTCATAAAACTGTGGTTTGCAGTCCGCTGGTATATTGTACTTCTATACCTGATTATACTGCAGATGAAGAGATTTACAGTGTAACGGTAAATGGTGCTACAAATGCTTATGACTGCTTAACAGTTGCTCCGGGTCCCGGCTCTATCTTAAACAGATATTCAAATTTTACAACCTTGCCTCCATTAACATCATTAAGCCAGGGTGCTACTATACCATTTACAATACTTGAAGATGAATGTGATGGTGCTAGTTATTATTCAAATGGTTGTGCAATTTGGATTGACTTAAACAGAGATGGTGACTTTACCGATAGCGGTGAAGAAGTTTTTGTAGAAAACACTACTACTCAAAGTCCAAGAACAATAAATGGCGCCTTTACAATTCCGGTTGGTTCATACAACGGAGTTACCGCAATGCGTATCATTGTTGCTGAAAGTAATTCAGGAGCCAGTCTTACTCCATGTATGACTTATTACTATGGTGAAACAGAAGATTATAATGTTATTATTTCTCCTCAAATTCCTCATGATGCTGGTGTTATTAACATATTAAAACCTACTGTCCTTGAAACAGAAGGCGCTTCCATACCGGTAAAAGTCATTGTTAAAAATTTTGGTTCCGATACTATTTTTAATTCTTCCAACATGTACGTTGACTACCAGCTGAACGGGGGAACCGCAATAAATACCTTATGGAATTTAGATACATTATTACCTTCGGCTATTGATACCATTGATTTATCCAATATGATTGTTCCTCTGGGCAATAACAATATATGTGCTTATACTGTTCTTGCCGGTGATTCCAATACATTTAACGATAAAACCTGCTTGCAGTTCTATGGTTTGCCTTTGCAGGACGGAGGAGTAACATCCATTAACCAACCCGGAGCGATGTCTCAAGCAGGTTCAAGCGCTATAGTTCAGGTGACTGTTAAAAATTTTGGGGCAAACCCCATTACCAATATGAGTGTTGCTTACAAGATAAATAGTGGCACTCCTGTATCACAGTCATGGTCTGGCTCCCTTAATCCTGGAACAACCACAATTGTCACTCTTCCAAGTTTCACAGTGCCTCCTGCAACATTTAATATATGCGCTTATACCATGTTGATAGGCGATGGAGATCATTCAAATGATACATTATGTAAGAGCTCCTTTGGTATCTTTAAAGATACATTATCATACTATGATAATTTTGACGGTGCTATAGTTGCGTGGTTTGATCAATCCACCAGTACGGATACAAAATGGGAGCTTGGAACCCCTGGTTATGGTGTAACAAATAGCGCTTATTCTGCACCGAATGCATGGGACATCAACCTGACCACTGCTTATAACAGCAGCGCAAATTCTATCCTTTATACACAACTTTTTGATTTCTCCAATGCGGTAAATGCAAAAATGAAATTCTGGCAAAACAGGAATTGCGAAACAAACTATGATGGGACAAGGCTTGAGTATTCAATAAATGGTGGAACTACATGGCTGGTACTTGGTGTAATGAATGATCCAAATGGCGTGAACTGGTACACGGATAATAGTATTTATTCATCAAGCAAAGCCGCTTGGGAAGGGAATTCCAACGGCTGGCAGAAATCAGAATATAAACTGTCCATTCTGAATGGTAAGCCTAATGTACAGTTCCGGTTTATTTTCACTTCCGACGGATATGGCAATTATGATGGTTTTTCTATTGATGATTTTTCTATTACACTGACTCAGCACATTGATGCAGGGGTTACAGAGATCATATCTCCTCTCACTCAAACTACAGCCGGATCAACAGTTCATGTTAAAGTGAAATTGAAAAATTTTGGAAGCGATACATTAACAAGTATTCCGGTTTCATATAAAATTAATAATTCTGCAACTTTTAGTTCTACGTGGTCAGGAGTGCTGCATCCAAATGATACAACATCCTTTGTATTCCCTCAAACGTTTACATCATTAAGCGGACAATACTCCCTGTGTGCATACACAGGTCTGGCAAACGACGGCGATCATATGAATGATACCACTTGCTCAATTATAGGCGGAGTACCTGTATTTTATGTGACCTATACAGATAATTTTGAAAATCTCAATTATTGGATTTCTGCTGACGGTAATTCTTCATGGGAAAGGGGTGCGCCATCTTCCGGTGTGATCAATACTGCTCATTCTCCTGTCAATGTGTGGAAAACAAATCTTGATGGCAATTATTCAGATAATTCTAATGATAATCTGTATTCTCCGAAGTTGAATCTTTCTTTTGTTTTGGATACAGCTGTCTTAAGCTTTTGGCATTGGTACGAGACTCAGAGTTCATATGATGGCGGAAATGTTCAATATTCCATAAACGGAGGCCAAACATGGCTTACACTCGGTTATCAAGGAGATACCTATGCTACAAACTGGTATAATTCTATGATCAACGGAAACCCCGGTTGGTCAGGATCTTCAGGTGGATGGCAAAAATCCATGTATAAAATCGTAAAGTCCCCACAGTTCAACAATTTTACTTCTCTTATCCAGCTTTGTTTTCATTTCTTCTCAAATGTAAGTAATAGCAATTACAATGGTTGGGCAATTGATGATTTTTGTGTTTCAGTTCCCCAAATTCCCATAGATGGAAGTGTTTCGGCAATTCTTGAACCCTCTGCACCTACCGTAATGGCTGCAAGTACTGCAGTAAAAGTGAAGATAAAAAATCTTGGAACAAGTGCGTTATCCAATATACCTGTTTTTTATAAGGTGGATAATAATACCCCTGTTTCAGGAAACTGGACTGGAACATTGCAGCCTGATTCAACAATAGATTATATTTTTGCAAGCGCCTATAATTCACCTGTTATTCAATATAAATTATGCGCATACACTGATATAACGAATGACTTATATTATTACAATGATACATCTTGTGTATTCATGTTCCCTGCTCCACCCCCGATTGACGCAGGAATCGGCTTGATTGTAACTCCCGGCATAAGTACTCCTGCAGGAAGCGCCGTAACCGTTACAGCGAAACTAGTGAATTATGGAACGGATACATTAACATCTGCAGATGTTAGTTATCAGGTAAATCTTGGGCCTCCGACAATACAACTCTGGACAGGGACACTGCCTCCAGGAGATTCAACTGATTTTACATTTAGTTCGGTTTTTAATGCCCCTGTCAGCCAGTACAATTTATGTGTTTATACAACTTGTAACGGCGACCCGAATCCATATAACGACGAATATTGCAAAAATGTTCAGACTGGTGCAGGTATTGAAGCAGCCGCAAACAATGGATTGTATCTCGGGCAAAACATACCTAATCCGGCAAATAACCTTACAACTATTGAATACTATGTGCAGGGTAATGGAGAAGCCGTATTCTCTGTGATGAATTCTATTGGTCAGCTTATTTATACTGAGTCAAAGAAGGTAGATGCAGGTTTTCACTTGGTAAAACTTGATATTACAAGAATAAATGCGGGTATTTATTATTACACACTTGAATTTAATGGTAGCAGACTCTACAAAAAGATGGTAATTGCGAAATAATACCGAAGGTTTATCCTTTTTTGTATTTTCTGTAAACAGTATATATCAAGCCATCAGAAAGACCAATGCGTGGAACGAACACAAAGTCGGCTTTAATGGTTTTCATAATTGTGAGAAAAATTTCTGCTGCCGGAATGATAACATCGGCGCGGTCGGGGCGCAGGCCAATTTCTTCAATTCTTTGCTGAAGAGTAAGGCTGCATAAGTATTTATATCCATGGTTCAGGTTAGGGTAGCTTAATGAGTCGTCGGGTTGAGTGCTGTATAGTTTTGAAAGCTTGTTAATATTTCCTCCGGATCCGATTAAATAAATTTTCCCGAAATCTTTTTTATAAGTTTTGAGCCAGTTTTTAAGTTTATCCCATTCGTCTTCGCTCACTTTTTCGTTCAGTAACCGGATAGTTCCAAGGTTGAAAGAGTTGGATCCGATAAGAAGATGGTCTTTTATAATTGAAATGTCAGTGCTTCCACCTCCTACATCTACATACATAGATATATTGAATTTCTTATTGGCAATAACATTGTTTGCGGCACATAAAATTCGTGCCTCTTCAATTCCGTCAATGATTTTTATATCAATACCTGTCTCTTTATTTATTTTTTCAAGAATTTCCGAATTATTCTCTGCTTCACGCATGGCAGAAGTGGCGCATGCAATATAATCCACGGGTTTATAAACTTCCATTAAAAGTTTAAAAGCAAACATGGTCTTCATCAGGTTTGCTACCCGGGATTCGGAAATTTTTCCTGTTTTAAATACGTCTTCGCCTAGGCGGAGCGGTATTCTTATCAATGATGCCTTTTCAACAACCGGCTTTCCCTTCAGCTCGAAAACATTTGCAAAAAAAAGCCTGACAGCATTGGAACCTATATCTATAGAAGCAAATAGCATTTCAGTAAATTTATTTAGTATTGTTATTTCCCAATTGTTTCAGGTAATTAAATATTTCAATCTGTGAGCGAACCTTTCGTTTGCGGCTAGTGCTCTTGTACTGGTTATAGTGGTCTTGGCTCAACAGCCGCGATTTAATATTATCCTGCAATTGAATGTTTAAAATATCCTTTAATTCCTTTTGTATTTTCGGGTCATAGATTGGGCAGGTAACTTCAATCCTGTAATCGAAGTTACGTTTCA
>JBBAAT010000010.1:0-19348 GCA_041658145.1 Bacteroidales bacterium
GATAATGGTTCTATTTCAAATATTCGCAATTTTGTTTTATTGGGAGATCCTGCATTAAAATTATCATATCCCGAAAATACCGTTGTTACAACAACTATTAACGGACATCAGGTAAATACCACACCAGATACGTTGAAAGCCTTGAGTATCGTAACAATTTCGGGTATTATTCAGAATTCTGACGGACAAAAATTAACTGATTTCAATGGAACGATTTACCCCACAGTGTATGATAAAAAGATTATTGCAACAACACTTGCAAATGACCCGCAAAGTTCTCCTTACAATTTTTCCCGGCAAAATCAGATACTTTATAAGGGCAAAGCAACAGTGGAAAACGGAGAATTCGGTTTTTCATTTATCATTCCAAAGGACATGAATGAAAATTATGGTATTGGCAGAATAAGTTATTATGCAAATAATGAACAAACGCCTGCCTGCCGGCAAGGCAGGGATGCCGGCGGCTATTTTGAAAATTCATATTTTATCATTGGAGGCATTGATTCTACAGCAGCCATAGATAACACAGGCCCCCTGATCAAATTATTTCTTAACGATACAACATTTTCTTATGGTGGTACTACTGACAAAAACCCACTGCTACTGGCTTATATTGAAGATCCGAATGGTATCCTCGTTACAGGTAATAGTTTTGGGCATGATATTACTGCAGTGCTGGATGAAAATACAGATCACACTGTCGAACTCAACGATTATTATATCCCCGATATAAATACCTATAAAAGCGGCATGGTACTATATCCCTTTAAATCACTCACAGAAGGAAGGCATACATTACGGTTAAAAGTATGGGATTCGTACAACAATTCTGCTGAAGCATACACGGAATTTGTAGTATCCAAACCAGGCGATCTTGAGTTAAAGAACATACATAATTTTCCAAATCCTTTTAAAGAGTACACAAAATTTTATTTTGAGCACAACCAGCCTTGTTGCGATATTGAAGTGGAAATAAAAATTTTTACAATTACAGGGGTTCTTGTGAATACAATAAATCAAACGGTTCAGACAATAAGTATGAATATCAGTCCAATCGTTTGGAACGGATGCAATGATGGCGGGAAAAGATTAGATAGCGGCTTATACCTGTATCATCTTAAAGTAAAAACACTCAGTGGTTCATATCTTGAGAGCTCGAACAAACTCATTATTTTAAGATGAAAGTAATTATTTAGGTATAGGGAAATAGAGGTATAAGGTATAAAGGGTATAAAGTCCATGGGTTGGGCAACTAGTTTGGTAAAAAGTCAAAAGTATATGGGAAAAACCCAATAACCAAAGACCATCAACCAAACCAGCCGCTCAACCTTTCAACCTAAAACCAGATTTCTTTCAGTATAACCTATACCTTTATACCTAAATAGTGACGATGAAAGTAATTTGTGTATAATAATATAAAAATATTTTCGTTATATTTGCAAACTTAATTGAAATTCTTATATGAAAAGAGTATTTGTAAACCTGATTCCTGTTTTTCTGACAGTTTACCTATTTACCGGTTTTTCTGCATTTGCTCAATATAAATATGATCCAAATGCTTTAAATGTCATTACTACCGCTGTTCCTTTCCTGATGATCGGGCCTGATGCAAGAGGTGGCGGATTGGGTGATGCCGGAGTTTCTTCTACTCCTGATGCAAACTCGATGCACTGGAATCCTGCAAAATATGCATTTATTGATAAGGATATGGGATTTTCAATTTCATATTGCCCATGGTTACGTGCTCTTGTAGATGATATTGGACTTGCTTATTTATCAGGTTATAAAAAAATCGGGAACGACCAGGCAATTGCCGCTTCTCTTTTATATTTCTCTTTGGGAAGTATTACTTTTACTGATAATGTGGGAACTTCCCTTGGCGATTATAAACCAAACGAATATGCTATTGATGTCTGTTATTCGCGTAAATTTTCCGAAGTAATCTCCGGTGGTGTTTCACTTCGCTATATCCACTCAAACCTAACACTTGGACAATATGTAGGCGGCGCTGAATCGCATGCGGGAAATTCAATAGCAACAGATGTTTCAGCATATTATCAAAAAGAACTTGAATTCGGAAGAACACCTGCTAAATTAGGTGTTGGATTGAATATTTCAAATATCGGGAATAAAATGTCGTATACTGAAACAACCGAAAGAGATTTTATCCCTATCAACATGCGTTTTGGGCCAACATTAACACTCGACTTAGATGAATACAATTCCCTTGCTATAATGATAGACATAAACAAATTACTTGTTCCTACTCCACCTGTTTACGATTCAACAGGAATTACCATATTAGCAGGCAAAGATCCTAACCCATATGTTGTTTCAGGAATGTTTCAGTCGTTTAGTGATGCGCCGGGCGGATTTAAGGAAGAAATGAAGGAATTTACTTTTTCGCCAGGAATTGAATACTGGTATGATAAGCAGTTTGCGATCCGTGCCGGATTTTTCTATGAAGACAAAACTAAAGGAAATCGTAAATTTTTTACTTTAGGAGCAGGTTTAAAATACAATGTTTTTGGACTTGACTTTGCTTATCTCATCCCTGTTGAACAGCGCAACCCTCTCGAAAACACCTTGCGTTTTACATTACTTTTCGACTTTGATGCATTTAAGGATCAAAACGTAACCAAATAATGAAATTCAGAATTGGATTTGGCTTAGACGTTCATCCCTTAAAAGAAAATACCGATTTCAGGCTTGGAGGAATCAGTATTCCTCATAATAAAGGCACCGTGGGTTATTCTGATGCGGACACGCTTATTCATGCCATCTGCGACGCCTTGCTGGGCGCGGCAAACCTTGGTGATATAGGAACCCATTTCCCTGACACTTCTCCTGAATTTAAAGGAATTGACAGCAAAATACTTCTGAAGAAAGTTGTGTTATTGTTGCATGAATACGGTTGTGCTATTGGAAACATCGATATCACCATCTGTTTGCAGAAACCTAAAGTAGCAGACTACATTCCAAAGATGAAAATAACACTTGCTGAAACTATGAATATTTCAGAAGATGATATTTCAATCAAAGCCACCACTACCGAAAAGATGGGCTTTGTGGGAAGAGAAGAAGGTATTGCGGTTTATGCAGTTGCACTTATTGAACAAATATAGATCAAACGTGAATTATGGATTACATCAATATAATTGTAACTACTCAGCAGCAAATATAAATTGAAAATGCCACAGATTCACAGATTATAATCCGCCTAAGGCGGATTCCGAAGATAAATTCATTACAAAAAGAATAATTTTTAATCTGTGAATCTGTGGCAAACATTTGTTTTTCTTAAGCTTTAATACTACTGAGTAGTTACAAAACAATTGTATATTTGCGTTCGATTCGGGTAAAATGAAAATAATTGAAGTAAAAGATAAAAAGACAGTTAAAGAGTTTCTGAAGGTTGCCGGGATTATCTATAAAGGCGATAAAAACTGGGTGTGCCCCCTCGATTTGGAAGTAGAGGGTATTTTCGACCCTGGAAAAAACGTGTTTTTTCAGCACGGAGAAGCTATTCGCTGGATATTGAAAAATGATAAAGGAGAATTAATTGGAAGAGTAGCTGCTTTTATCAATTCGAAAAAGGCATTTAATTTTGCACAGCCTACGGGAGGCATGGGCTTTTTTGAATGTATCAACGATAAAAATGCCGCATTCCTTCTTTTCGATACCTGCATGGAATGGTTGCGACAGAGAGGCATGGAGGCGATGGATGGCCCGATTAATTTCGGCGAGAACGACCGCTTTTGGGGACTGCTGGTAGAAGGCTTTATGCATCCGGGATATGGCATGCAGTATCATCACCCATATTACCAGGATCTTTTTGAATCGTATGGTTTCAAGTTTTATTTTGAGCAGGTAAGCAATCACCTGAATCTTACCGTGCCTTTTCCTGAACGATTCTGGAAGATTGCCGAGTGGGTAGGAAAGAAAAAAGAATTCCAATTTGAACATTTCAGTTTTGATAAAGCAGAAAAATATATTGATGACCTGAAGTATGTGTACGATACAGCATGGGCTTATCATGAAAATTTTACACCTATTGAAAAAAATGATCTTCGCAATACCCTGAAAAATGCGAAAAACATTATTGATGAAGAATTCATCCGGTTTGCTTACCATGAGGGGGAACCAATTGCCTTCCTTGTAATGTTCCCTGATATCAACCAGATATTAAAACATTTGAATGGTAAATTAAATTTTTGGAATAAGTTGAAATATGCATGGCTTGCAAAGAAAAAGACCATTACGCGGGCAAGGATTATTATAATGGGCGTTGTTCCTAAGTTTCAGAAGTCAGGTATAGAGTCAGCTATTTTTTGGCATATGGATAAGATGATGAAACTCAAGCCTCATTATACCGAGATTGAACTTTCGTGGGTTGGTGACTTTAATCCCAAAATGCGTGCACTGCATGAATCTGTTGGCGCTGTATTTGGCAAACGACATTTCACATACAGAAAGCTCTTTAAGGATGATGTGGGTTTTCACCGGTCGACCATTATCCCTATGGATACAAAAGAGAAATCTTTACGCCTATCTTAATCTGTCAGTTGACCGAACCAGTTTCTCATCTTTTTTAATAAATCTGTTTGCCAGTATTAAAAATATGAGTGAAAATAATGGAAGGATAAGTCCATAATTCCAGTTACGAATTGCTTGGGGCAGTTGTTCTTTAATCATATAAGGTATCCACAGGTAAATAGTGCCAATAAAGATAATTGTAAGAAAAAGGTTATAATTGTTGATCTTTATTTGAATCAACCGCTTCTTATAATAAAAAATGGAAACGACAGATAAAATAGCAGAAACCGATATGATCACAATTATGGGCACGGTACTCACAAATAAATTCTGAGCGTTACCCTCCGTGAGTTTCACTGCAAAAAGGCTTACCAGGTATGTATAATTATGATCCTGCCCTGTATATGTCCAAAATGGAAGGAAAAAACATGCTATACATGCAAACAATACGCATAAAAGAAAAAAGGATTGGATTCTTTGTATCATAAAAAAGAAAATATTGTTATGTCGCAAAATTATAAAATACCCGGATTAAAAAATGGAATAAAAAATATTTTTAAAAAAAAATGTTTTAATTCAAAAATAAATTGTAATATTGCAAAGCGGATCCCTTATTCGTTTCCCTTTTTTGTCAACCTTAAGTTTCTTTTTTTAATACCTGAACTTTAATTCAGTAATTGGTTATTCACAATCTATCTTTTCTATTATTTAACCATAAACAATTAAACATTTTAGTTAACCAAACCTTCCATTCATGTACGACATTATTGAACTGAACAACAAGCTTGCTGCAGAGCTGAAAGAAATTGCCAGAGAACTTAACATTCCCAAATATGAGGCTTTAAAAAAGCAGGACATTATTTATAAGATTCTCGACCAACAAGCGCTGAATCCTTCACCTGAAGATATTCAGAAAGAAGTAAAGAAAGAACGTCGGATTATTCGCCCAAGAAAAAAGGACACGGATGAAGATCCTTTAAATATTAAGAAAGAACCGATAAGAACTAATGATATTTTTTCTCAGGAAATTCCGGTTGTAAAAGAACTTGTAATTGATGATACTGCTGTGCAGTTAAGTGATGACAGCATGATACCTCCTGTTGTTGAAGATCCCATAGAAACTGAAATATTTACTGAGAAACCAATAGAAGTAACTGACAGCGCTGAACCAGAAGAAACAATTATTACAGAAACGCATGAACCGGTTTCAGAGATCAAAGAAGTTCAGAAGCCGGAAGATAAAGAAAAGAAAGAACCATTTCATAAGACAAGATTTATCGAACGTAAGGACATTGTTTCGGAATTCGACGGTATCGTTTCCAGTGAGGGCGTCCTTGAAATTATGCCCGATGGTTACGGTTTTTTACGCTCATCCGATTACAATTATCTAAACTCACCTGACGACATTTATGTTTCTCAGTCTCAGATAAAACTGTTTGGGTTAAAAACCGGTGATACCGTAAGAGGCAGTATCAGACCGCCAAAAGAAGGAGAAAAATATTTTCCGCTTATCAGGGTTGAACTGATTAATGGCCGTGATCCGGGAGAAGTCCGCGACAGGGTTCCTTTTGATTTTCTTACTCCGTTATTTCCTATTGAAAAGTTTAAACTTACAGGTACCCCGGATGGAACTATTTCAACCCGCATTATTGATATGTTTACGCCAATAGGTAAAGGCCAGCGCGCGCTTATAGTTGCACAGCCAAAAACCGGTAAAACTGTGCTTTTAAAAGAAATTGCAAATGCCATTGCATATAATCACCCTGAGGTGTATATGATAATTCTCTTAGTGGATGAACGCCCTGAAGAAGTGACAGATATGGCACGCAGCGTACGTGCCGAGGTTATTTCATCTACTTTTGATGAACCTGCCGAACGCCATGTAAAGATTGCTAACATTGTTCTGGAAAAAGCCAAACGGCTTGTAGAATGCGGGCACGATGTGGTAATACTTCTTGATTCTATTACCCGTCTGGCACGTGCCTATAATACTGTCTCTCCCGCATCAGGTAAAGTTTTGACCGGCGGTGTTGATTCAAATGCGCTTCATAAACCAAAACGTTTCTTTGGCGCTGCCAGAAAAATTGAAAATGGGGGATCGCTTACTATTGTTTCTACCGCTCTTATTGATACAGGTTCAAGAATGGATGAAGTTATCTTCGAAGAATTTAAAGGAACAGGTAACATGGAACTCCAGCTCGACAGGAAACTTTCAAATAAACGAATATTCCCATCCATCGACCTGGTGGCATCCAGTACCCGCCGCGACGACCTGCTGCTTGATAAGGAAACATTGCAAAGAGTCTGGATACTCAGAAATCATCTTGCTGATATGACCTCATTAGAAGCAATGG
This sequence comes from Bacteroidales bacterium, assembly GCA_041658145.1. Classification (GTDB taxonomy): domain Bacteria; phylum Bacteroidota; class Bacteroidia; order Bacteroidales; family CG2-30-32-10; genus JBBAAT01. The sequence continues at coordinate 6,891 of JBBAAT010000010.1, forward strand.
AATTCCTGAAAGACAGGATAAAATTCACACAAAACAACGAAGAGTTTCTTATGTCAATGAATTCTTAATTCGTTTATATTTTATATTGACACAGTTGTCCATTAGTAAAATATGGCTCAATTGAAACAAAAACATAAAAAACCTAGTCAGCAGAAAACAATTATTCCGCATAAAAAAACTAAAGAAAAAGACCGGAATAAGTTCAGATATACGAATCTTTTTGTAGTCGCTGCACTATTAGCTGTAACTTATATTGCATTTTCTTCCTCGCTGAAAAACGGCTTTACCAACTGGGACGATCCGGGTTACATTACCGAGAACAGCGCCGTATGGCATTTAAAATCCGAAAATATTAAGATTTTCTTCTCGGATTTTTTTATGGGGAATTACCATCCGCTTACCATGCTGTCATTTGCCCTGGATTACAATTCGGCCGGTATCAATCCATATCGCTACCATCTGGTAAATATACTGTTTCATTTACTGAATACTTTTTTCGTTTTCTTTTTTATATACAGGCTGAGCGGGAAAAAGATTATTGCGGCAACTATAGTGGCGCTTTTCTTCGGGATCCATCCCATACACGTGGAATCGGTAACATGGATATCGGAACGCAAAGATGTTCTTTACGCTTTTTTCTTTATCACTGCATTGCTCGCGTATCTTAAATACTATGAAAAAAAAGCGGGATCCATATTATTTTACTTTCTTACATTCATTTTATTTGTATTGTCGGCATTATGCAAACCGGCTGCCGTTACATTACCCGTTGTAATGTTGCTTACAGATTTTTATTTGAAACGAAAGTTCGATTTAAAATGTATTATTGAAAAAGTTCCTTTTTTTATCGTTGCAATTGTTTTCGGCATCATTTCTATTAAAGCGCAGGCATCTTCCAGTTCCATTTCCGAATGGAGTGCAATCAGTATTCCGCACAGATTTATGTTTGCGTCATACGGTTTTATGGCATATATTTTTAAATTAGTGCTTCCGTTCAATCTTTCGGCTTTTTATCCTTATCCTACCAAATTCCCGATAACCGAAGCATTGCCGCTTATGTACTATATAGCGCCTTTTATTTTGGCAGGACTGTTCTTTCTTGTCTATAAATCATTGAAAATTTCAAGAGTGTATGCGTTTGGTTTTCTTTTCTATTTTATAAATATAGCGTTGGTACTGCAATTTTTAACGGTGGGAGCGGCGCTGATGGCTGATAGATACACATATATTTCATCTGTCGGGCTCGCTTTTATTGCAGGTATGGAAGCCGACCGTATATATAACAATAAAAAAGCTTACGCTTCTATTTTAAAATATATCATTTCCGGAATTTTGCTTGTGTTATTCATTGTATATACATATCTGACTTATCAAAGAACTCAGGTATGGAAAAACAACGACACTTTATGGACGGATGTTATTGAAAAATTCCCCGGACAGGTTGAAGTGGCTTATAAGAACCGGGGGAATTATTATGCACGCGAAACAAAAGAATATGAAAAAGCTTTGCATGACTACAACTCCTTTATCGCCATCAATCAGCATGATGCATCCATATACAGCAACAGGGGCAATCTTCATGCGCTTATGAAAAATTTCGATCTTTCCATAAACGACTATACAAAAGCCGTTTCAATTGATTTCACATACTATGACGCTTATCTGAACCGCGGAGTAACATATATGAACATGGGGAAATACGATATGGCTGTTCCCGACATGCTTCATGCAATGAGACTAAATCCGGAAAAAATTGAAGGATACAAGAACAGGGCATCCTGTTACATGTACATGGGAAAAAACGAAGAAGCGATAAAAGATTACAATTACGTCATTACAAAAGAACCCGATAATGCCAATAATTATTTATACCGTGGTGTTGTCTTGTTTAATTCAAAAAAATATCAGGAGGCGCTTGCCGATTTCAGTAAAACCATACAACTGGATTCCGGTAACGGAGCGGCATATAATAACCGTTCGCAAACTTTCAACATGCTCGGCGATTATAAAAATGCTATGAATGATGCACTAAATTCAAAACAATTAGGCCAGAATATAAAACAAGAATATTTTGATGAATTGAAAAGAAAAATGCAACAATAGGATTTAATTGCTAATAAGATAAAACAGAATCCAAACTCTTTTCAGCTCCTGACTTTGACACTTAATCTTTAACTTTTTCAAATACGATTCTATAATGTTCGAATATTTCTCTTTCAAAAACAAGTAAGTTGGCTTGTATTTTAAATCTGCGCATCCATTCTCTAAAAGACCGGCTCGTTAAATATTCAGGAATAAAAGAAGCAAAAAGTAAATATTTTTTGAAACTGAATTTAGTAAATGCCGCTGTCCACCTCTTAATGGTTTCAATGTAATCTAACCTGCCGCTATCAATTGATATTACTTTGAAGTGTTCGCTGGCAGGTTCAATTAATCCTTCCTTACCATAAGGAAGCCAGGAGCCGGGAAATACGCGACAAATTATATCCATCAATTCTTCGTTTGTAAATTCCTTTTTCCGTAAATCGGTTTTATTAAATGGAATATCTTCAAATTTAACCATGTTAGGTCCAAACACCATTGCCTGGCAATAAAAACGCCCGCCAACAGGCAACAAGCCGGCTATTTGTTTAAAATATTTTTTATAGATTTCTTCCTGCTGTCCGGCTTCATACTGCTCAACAGAACATAAATGTTCGGGGCTTCCCATAGCAGTTACAACATCAAACTTCCCAAATGTTTCCGGAGTAATATCTTTAGAATCAATATGCTTAACATTCAAGCCATTTTTTATACAAGCATCTGCCTGTCCTTTGGCTAAAACAACACCATAAGTTTCGGCGCCTTGCGCATTCAAATAATCTATAAATGCGCCCCATCCACATCCTATATCAAGAACTTTTGTGCCTTTTTTTATGTTACATCCATCAATAATAAATTGATGTTTTTTTAATTGCGCAGCTTCAGTGGTCATTGAAAAATCACCATCAAATCTTGCACAACTGTATGCGCCTTTTTCGCCCAAACTTAAGCGAAATATTTTATCCATTCTTGTATAATGCGCATCTAAATGTTCTTGTTCTGCCATGTTTTTTTATTTCAAGTTAAGTATAATCTTAATAAGGCACAACGACTGTGTTTGACTATTGGTTTTATTTCGTATATATTGCCAAATTTAAAACATTTTTTTCAAACTCATTAACCTGTTTAATTCAAACTTTTAATTTTGGGCTAAAGCCCAGCAATAATGGCTGTTTCAATTACCACGACCTTAAGGTCGTGGCAATGCAAACGCTCTATAAATAAGGACTTTAGTCCAATTTGTGAATTAATCAGGTTAAAAAAAGCTACAAGTTTCCCTATAGCTTTGCCTTGTCCCTTATGCCTTCTCCCTTTTGCCTTAGGCAAGCACTGTCGCCAGCCATTTTTCCGCTTCTTCAACTGAAATACCTTTCCTTTCTGCATAATCCATTACCTGTTCTTTATCAATTTTCCCTAATGAAAAATATTTTGAATGAGGATTTGCAAAGTACCAGCCACAAACAGAAGCAGCCGGATTCATCATAAACGTTTCTGTTAATGAAATGCCTGTATGCTTTGCCGCATCCAATATTCTGAAGATTTCAGCTTTTTCGCTATGATCGGGGCAGGCAGGATAACCTGCCGCAGGCCTTATTCCGCAATATTTTCCGAGATGTATTTCTTCTATCGAAAGGTTTTCCTCTTTTGCATAAGCCCACAATTCTTTTCTCACTTTCAAATGCATCACATCAGCAAACGCTTCAGCAAGGCGATCGGCAAGAATCTTAAGCATGATAGCGCTGTAATCGTCTTTTGCAGCCTTAAACTCTTCCGCTTTTTTTTCAATTCCTATTCCTGCCTGCCGGCAGGCAAGGCCTGCCGTTACAGCAAAACCTCCGATGTAATCCGTAATTCCGGAATTTACAGGCGCTATAAAATCAGCAAGGCAAAGATTCGGCTCATTTTTCTTTTGCTGCTGATTTCTTAGAAAATGAAAGGTTGTCAATATATTATGGACACCTCTAAAAACTACGGAATCCGTCATTGCGAGCGTAGCGAAGCAATCTGTCCTACAATGAGATTGCTTCGGTCGTTCCTCCCTCGCAATGACGCTTTTGGGATTTTCAGAGATGCCCTTATTATTGTTCTCAGGGAAATAAACCTCAATATCATCGCCATTAGAATTAGCAGGGAATATGCCAGCTACGCCATTTGCAGAAATCCATTTTTCGTTAACAATACGCTCCAGCATTTCCTGCGCATCGCGATAAAGTTTTTTCGCTTCTTTTCCTTTTGCAGGATCATCAAATATTGCAGGGAATTTTCCATTCAACCGCCATTCGCGGAAAAAGAAATTCCAGTTGATAAATGCAGTAAGTTCGTTCAGAGGGTAATCATTGAAAACTTTTATTCCGGTATGCAAAGGTTCGGCGATCATTTCTTTCGTCCATATAAGTTTCAATCTGTTGTTCCTTGCTTCTTTAAGCGACACTAAACTTTGTTTGTTTTCTGATAAATGTTTGCTGCGAATGATCTCATATTCGCTATTTAGTCTGTCAATAAAGCCTTTTGAGAGTTCTTTCGAAAGCAGATGTAATACTATACCTATACATTTTGATGCATCTTTTACATGCACGACAGGAGCATGGTATTTTGGCGCTATTTTAACTGCAGTATGTATCACGGAGGTTGTAGCGCCTCCAATAAGCAAGGGAATATTCATCCCTGATTTTTCCATTTCTTCTGCCACAAGCGCCATTTCTTCGAGCGAAGGCGTGATCAGCCCGCTCAGTCCTATAATATCCACATTTTCGTCGCGTGCTGTTTTTAATATTTTATCGGCAGATGCCATTACGCCAATATCGATCACTTCATAGTTGTTACACGCAAGCACAACTTCAACAATGTTTTTACCAATGTCGTGCACATCGCTTTTCACGGTAGCAAGCAATATTTTTCCTGCCGAAGATTTCGTTCCCGCCTCTTTTTCTTTCTCAATATACGGAAGAAGTTTTGCAACGGCTTTTTTCATCACCCTGGCGCTTTTCACCACTTGCGGAAGAAACATTTTTCCTGATCCAAAAAGCTCACCAACTATATTCATACCGTCCATCAGCGGACCCTCGATGATATGGAATGTTTTTTTGTAATGCAGCATGGCTTCTTCAACATCTTCGTCAATAAAATCTGTAATGCCTTTGATAAGCGCGTGTGCCAGGCGTTGCTGAACTGTTCCCTTGCGCCAGTCTTCTTTTTTTTCTGTTTTTTCAGTAGAAGAAATCATTTTTTCAGCGAAGGCAATCAGTCGCTCTGTCGCGTTTTCCCTGCGATTAAGCACTACATCTTCAACTAATCGCAGCAAGTCTTTTGGTATCTCATCGTACACTTCAAGCTGAGCCGGATTCACAATACCCATATCCATTCCAGCCTGTATCGCATGATAAAGAAAAACGGAATGCATTGCTTCTCTCACTTTATCATTGCCTCTGAAAGCGAATGACAAATTGCTCACGCCCCCGCTCACACTTGCATAAGGCAGGTTTTCCTTTATCCATTTAACAGCTTTTATGTAATTAACTGCATAATTATTATGTTCTTCAATACCTGTTGCTATAGTCAGAATATTCGGGTCAAGGATGATATCTTCGGGAGGAAAACCAATCCGATCTGTAAGTATTTTATATGCTCTGCTGCAAATCTCGATTTTTCTTTCAAAGGTATCAGCCTGACCTTTTTCATCGAAAGCCATAACGATAACAGCAGCGCCGTATTTCTTCAGTTTTCGGGCATGCTCAATAAATTTTTCTTCTCCTTCTTTCAGACTGATCGAATTAACAATACATTTTCCCTGCACACATTTGATACCCGATTCGATCACATCCCATTTGGAAGAATCGATCATGATTGGGACACTAACAATATCAGGCTCTGCAGCAAGAAGACTCAGGAATTTCACCATCGCTTTTTCCGCATCTATCATTACCTCATCCATACAGATGTCGAGCACCTGAGCGCCACCTTCTACCTGATTACGTGCGACAGAAAGCGCTTCATCATATTTTTCTTCTTTTATGAGCCGGGCAAATTTCCTGGAACCGGCAACATTCGTGCGTTCCCCAATGTTCACAAAATTACTGCCTCTATATACAACTAAAGGTTCCAATCCGCAAAGGCGAAGCAAAGGTTCATGTACAGGGATTATGCGGGGACTATATTTAGCAGCCATTTCAGACAATATGCGCACATACCCGGGAGTGGTTCCACAACATCCGCCAATGATATTCACAAGACCTTCCTTCATGAAATTCTCAACAATAACAGCCATCTGCGAAGCTGTTTCATCATATCCGCCAAACTGATTTGGCATACCTGCATTGGGATATGCATGAACATAACAATTTGCCATCCTGGATAATTCATGCACATAAGGTTTAAGTTGTTCCGCTCCCAGTGCGCAATTCAGACCTATGCAAAAAAGATTGGTGTATGATATGGAAATATAAAAAGCTTCTAGAGTCTGACCTGAAAGTGTACGACCGCTCGCATCTGTAATGGTTCCGGAAACAATAACGGGTATCTCTTTTCCGCACGTTTCAAAATATTCTTTTGCTGCAAACAATGCGGCTTTGCAGTTGAGCGTATCAAAAACTGTTTCAATCAGAAGCACGTCAACCCCGCCATCTATAAGTCCCTTTATCTGTATTGTATATGCTTCAACAAGCATATCATAAGTAACAGCGCGAAATCCGGGATCATTTACATCAGGCGACATAGAGGCGGTACGATTGGTAGGACCTATTGAACCTGCAACGAACCTCGGTTTTTCAATAGAAGAATATTTTAATGCTACATCTTTTGCAATAATAGCAGATGTTTTGTTCATTTCGTAAACAAACGCTTCCATCCGGTAATCAGCCATTGAAACAGCATTAGCATTGAAGGTATTTGTTTCTATAATATCTGCTCCTGATTCAAGATACTCCTTATGAATATTCCGGATAATATCGGGCTGTGTAAGAGAAAGCAGGTCGTTGTTACCTTTCAGAGCGACGGGATGATCGACAAAGCGGATGCCTCTATAATCCTGCTCCTGCAGGTTATGCCTCTGTATCATGGTTCCCATGGCGCCATCGAGAACAAGGATTTTATATTTTATTGCTTCCTGAATTGTCATTTCAGATTTTGCCCAATTTACAACTCTTCAAGTAGTGTCTGTCTGTAATGTCGTCATTGCGAACGCAGTGAAGCAATCTAATCATTGTGTGTCAATAGATTGCTTCGTCGCCTGCCTGCCGGCAAGGCAGGTACCTCCTCGCAATGACGTTTTGTATTGACTTTATGGACAGGCACTAAGTAAAGATGTTATTTTTTTGCAAATTTCGGAAATTAAGTAATACAAGAAAATTTAAACTTCATTTTTGATTTTATTTATGCCTTGTGTATAAATATGTTTCCTTAATATTGTTTCCCGATTGTTTGCATAAGTCGTTGAAATATAAATAATATAACCGACAACAAACGGCTACAAATGGATGTTAAACGAATCTAAATAAGTAATAACCGAATCACTTTTTTCAGTTGAAGTTACTTTGCATCGTTAATTCAAATTTAGTTGACAAAGCATAAGTTACAAGGCATAAGACATAAGTTAATTTTTAACAAAATAAAAATAAATAAAATGAAAACATATAGAGATTTAATAGTTTGGCAAAAAGCAATAACACTAGTAACTGATGTTTATTCAATTACTAAATCTTTTCCAAAAGAAGAATTGTTTGCACTTTCATCGCAGATAAAAAGAAGTGGAATTTCAATCCCTTCAAATATTTCGGAAGGTTATGGACGCCAACATAGGCTTGAATATATCAGATTCTTACAAATAGCAAGAGGCTCATTATATGAGCTGCAAACACAACTAGAAATATCAGGAAACTTGAATTTTTTAAACCAAACGACACTTATATCATTATTAGAAAAATGTAATGAAATAGAACGAATGTTAAATAAACTAATAGGTATATTAAAGCAAAACACTAAAAATATTTAATTTCTCTTATGCCTTATGCCTTTTCAACTTGTAATCTTTTAAACAATCAATCAATAACTAAATTTAATCAACATGAAAACAATTAACAAAGTAGAACTGAACGGATTTATCGGGATCGCTCCTGAAGTAAAAACTCTGAAAAACGGAAGCAAAGTTGCGCACTTTACGCTTGCTACGGATGAAGCATACAAGAATAAAGAAGGCGAATGGGTTAAGAACACCACCTGGCATCGCGTTACCTTGTGGAACAAAGCCGCTGATAAAGCTGCTGACCTGCTGAAGAGAGGCACACGCGTGGCGCTCACAGGTAAGATCGTTAATCGCGAATATATCGGTAAAGATGGCAACAAGAGGAATATCTTTGAGATACTTGCAAATTCTTTTGAGCCGCAGCTTGCAGCTTAATAAAGCAGGATTATAAAGAGAAAGGGCGAGCCGCACAGCGGCTCGCCCTTTCTCTTTATAAATAATTCGGATATGAATTTTGTTGATTTTTGTGGAGTTGGCGGGAGTCGAACCCGCGTCCAAACAAGCAGCCAAAATGCTTTCTACATGCTTAGCTTTTACTTGATTGTCGGGAAGCAGCCGGAAAAAAGCAGTCCAACTGATTCCGTATTCCCTGAAATTTTCGTCAGCACATCAGGAATCTATGCAGCTTATCTCAACATTTGCGATGCTTCGGCCGGGACACCGTTGAGCAAGGTTTCCCGGGAAACAGCACGGGCTTAATCTCTTAGATTAAGCAGCCATTGCGTAATTGTAATCGTTGCCAGTTATTATGGCGTGAGAATTGAGTTTTACGGGCCATGTTCACAACGCCCGGCATGCTTACACTTCAACTCGACCTGCTGTCAAATCCGGTCAACCCCATTGAAATGTGATGCAAAGATACGAAAAATATTGTAAAAAAAATATTTTACATTTAAGGCATCTCTAAAAACTGAAAATCAACTTTACCCCTAACCCTAAAGGGATGTTGATTTTCAGATGTTTCACCCTTTAGGGACGGGGTAAAAAACATCTGAAAATTAGTTTTTAGAGGTTCCCTTTAGTTTAGCAGTCCGCAATTTGCAGTCTGCAGGTTGTTTGCCAACTGCCAATTGCCAACTGCAGACTATAATTTTATTTACAGGTTAGGATGTGCGTGAGGATTAATTTACAACTTCATCAGCGGTTGTGCAAACATCTTTACATCCTTATCCGTAATTGTTTTGTCGCAAAGAATAGCCAATCTTTCAACAACATTCCTTAATTCGCGGATATTACCGGTCCATTTGATCTTTTGAAGTTCTGACAGGGCTTCTTTGGTAAAGGTCATAACCGGTTTTCCCTGCAACCGGCAGATATCATCAATAAAATGTTTAGCCAATAGCGGAATATCGCTTGTGCGTTCATTTAACGAAGGGACATGAATAAGTATTACGCTGAGGCGGTGGTAAAGGTCTTCTCTGAAATTTCCTTTTTTAATTTCATCAGTAACATTTTTATTGGTTGCAGCGATTACTCTTACATCCACAGGTATTTCTTTTTCCCCGCCCACACGCATGATCTTATTCTCCTGCAAGGCACGCAGCACTTTCGATTGTGCTGACAGGCTCATATCGCCGATCTCATCGAGGAACAATGTCCCTCCGCTTGCCTGCTCAAAATCTCCTTTCCGTTGTTTGATGGCGGAAGTGAACGACCCTTTTTCGTGACCAAATAATTCGCTTTCGATGAGTTCAGAAGGTATTGCTGCGCAGTTTACTTCAACAAAAGGCATATTAGAACGCTTACTCTTTTCGTGTAACCAGCGCGCAACCAGTTCTTTTCCGGTTCCATTATCGCCTGTAATAAGCACGCGGGCATCAGTCGCGGCTACCCGGTCTGTCATATCCTTGATTTGTGTAATAGCTTCCGATTCACCTATCATATCCCATGTTTTGCTTACTTTCTTTTTTAACACTTTAGTCTCGCTTACCAGGTGAGCTTTGTCCATGGCATTGCGGATAGTTATCAACAAGCGGTTCAGGTCAAGAGGTTTGGATATGTAATCATAAGCGCCCTTTTTTATAGCTTCTACCGCTGTTTCAATAGTTCCATGGCCGGAAATCATAACCACCGGAACATCGGATATTTTCATAATGTGTTCAAGGACTTCAATACCATCCATTTTGGGCATTTTGATATCGCAAAGGATTACATCAAACTGGGTTTTTTTTGCAAGTTCGATCCCTTCCATTCCATCGGCAGCTTCTTCCACGTCAAATTTTTCGTATTCAAGTATTTCACGTAAAGTACTTCGGATGCTTTTTTCATCGTCGATCACTAAAATTTTTGCCATATAATATGAATTTTAAATCCCAAATCTCAAATCCTAAATCCTAAATCCCAAATCCTAAATCCTAAATCCCAAATCCCAAATCCTAATTCTCAATCCCAAATCCTAAATCCAATTAACTTTTATATGTCAGCCATTTCCAGAGTTCCTGATAACTGATTTTCTTTCCGTACATCAGTATACCGGTACGATAGATCTTGCCGGCAAACCATGTGCAAAATAAAAAACCTGCAATTAAAAGCACGGCAGATAAAACCAGGTCAAAAACCGGAACACCAAATGGAATCCGTATCATCATGACAACAGGAGAAGTGAAAGGTATTATGGATAGCCAGAAAGCTACAGGGCCTTCAGGGTTATTGATAATAAAACTGTTCATCATTATGGCAAAAATAAGCGGAATCGTTAACGGTAGCATGAACTGTTGCGTGTCTGCCTCACTGTCAACGGCTGATCCCACTGCTGCAAACAAAGCCGCATAAAGAAGGTATCCGAAAAGGAAATAAAAAAGAAAAGAACAAATCATCACTCCAAAATTAATAGAAGAAAAAGATGCAAGCATATCCCGCATTTCCTGGTTTTTATACTGTTTTTCTGAGGTAAGCTGTTGAGCTTGTTCCTGTGTTATAATCTTGCTGTTGCCTATAAGCGTTGTATCTGATTTTTTGAAACTGAACACATCGGGAACGGCTACCTTTACAAACGTTACTAAAGTGAATGTAAGAATAATCCATAATAAAAACTGTGTCAGCCCGACGAGTGCGACACCAACGATTTTGCCCATCATAAGTTGAAAAGGTTTTACCGAAGAAACGATAACTTCTACAATACGGCTGGTCTTTTCTTCGATAACCCCCCTCATTACCTGTGACCCAAATAAAAAAATGAAAATATAAATAAGTAACCCTGCAAAAATTCCCAGCACAGTGCTGATCTCTGTACTGCTTTTTTCTTCCAGCCCTTTTCCTTTTAACTTTATTGTTGTTACATTTACATTCGTTTCAATAGATTCAAGAACATCCTTGTCAATCCCTGAAGATGTCAGTTTCATTGATTCCATCTCTTTTTTCAGCACGGTTTCAATATAAGATTTTACCGATATGCTTGGTTGTTTATCAGAGAATAAAGTACCTGTTAATGGTTTGTTTATAAAATCATCAGGTAAATATAATATGGCATAATAATTATTTTTTTCAAAATTGTTTTTTGCCGAATCAATATTTGTATTCAGATATTGAAATTTGATATTTTCGGTATCAGGAAATCGTTTATAAAATATTCCATTTACATCCACAACGCCAATGGTTTTTGTTTCGTCCGACATCTGCGCAATATATATCGGTACTATCATCATTGCTGCCATTAAGATTGGTCCTAAAATGGTCATTACAATGAAAGAGCGTTTTTTTACTCTTGAGAGATATTCTCTTCTGATTATTATTGGAATTTTGTTCATTTTCTTTTGGTTTATGGAACACTGATCATACTGAAAAAACTGATTTTCACTAATCTTAGAGATTGTTTAAAATTTAATACAATATTTTACAGAGTATTGATTTTCAACATTTACCCCGACCCTGAAGGGTGTGTTGAAAATCAATTTGCACCCTTTAGGGTTTGGGGTAATCAAATTGATTTTCTGGAGTATTACCATATTATATCAAAAATAAAAAATTTAAACAACCTTTTAATAAATCATAACAGATCAGTGTTCTATCAATTTATATTTTGACTGTCTTTTTCAACTTGTGAAATAAAAATATCGTTCATACTTGGGATCAACTCTCTGAATGAATTAACTTGCGCAAAAGGCATCACAGCCTGTAAAAGGTCGTTCTGTGAAATATCAGAGCTTGTTTTTATTTTTACTTTTGCAATTTGATCTTCGTTGATGTTTTCGATAAGCTGAAATTTACCATCCATAATGCTTTTCAGGTCTCCCTGAAGATTTGCAAGTTCGAATTCGTAGGTATTTGTTTTAAACTTTCTGCGAATATCTTTAACATTACCATCAAGGATTTTTTTAGATTTGTTGATTAGCGCAATATGATCGCAAAGTTCTTCGACGGA
>JBBAAT010000011.1:0-19276 GCA_041658145.1 Bacteroidales bacterium
GAATGCCGGAATAGAGTATGCGTAAAGCACATCACTTTCATAAGTATAAATCCGGCTGTCATAAGTTTCAGCATCAAAGATTGCATAGCGGAGAGAGAATGAGTAAGGGCTTTTCATTTTCTTATATGATACGTCCTGATAAATGATATAACCTTTCTGCGTAGTTCCATTGCCTATTTTATATCTCATTAATTCTATACGGTTTTTTAGTGTGAATGACGGAGATACTTTAAAGGAAGCATTATATCTGTAATTTTGTTTCAGCGTTCCGGATGTAAGATCAATCATGTCATCCGGATCGGAATTATTGATTGCTTTGTTTGTTTGGCGGTACCTGATGTACATTTCAAGCTTTTTGGATGGTTTCCAATTCACCTGTAAAAGATAGTCGATCTCTTTGGAAGGTGCATCAATTCTGTATCTTAGCCATGGGAAAGAAATATTGTCAATATAAGCGTTTATGGTGAATGCACGAAGAGGTTTCAGAAACATACCGAAGTAAATACCTTTTTCATTTGCAGGGGTGCTGCTTTCACCAAATGCAGAACTATATAATGCCTGGTATTTTTTATCATAATTTCTGTACAAAACCGAAAGAGATACTTTTTGATCAAGGCTCATGAGAATGCCTGTCAGGAATGCCCTTGCGTTGTTCTCACTCTGCGAAACTTCGCCGAAGATGTTGAAATTTTTATAAATATAACTATAATCAATGCCAATATTGGTATTTTCTTTTCCGTTAAACTGAAACTGGTTATAAGGTTGTAACTGGCGCTGAAGATTGGCGCTGTATTCACTTTTAAAGACCGTCGTACCAATATTCAACTTTTTGGTTTTATAGCAGAGATGCCCACCAAAGGTTGTTTCACCAATTGCATCTTTATCGGCCACTTCATTAGGCGTAGAATGAAGGCCGGTTTGTTGAAGTGAAGATATATAAAGGACCTCGCTGCTCAATGAATCCATTGAAGTGATATTAGCATCGATCTTTTTGCTTGAAAAGAAAAATGAAAGCTCAATATCTTTTGTGCCAATGGTTGTTCCTACGCCTCTCATAAACATATTCTCCGTCACAGAAGTGTATGGTTTAATGCCGGCAGCATTCTTCTTAATCCCTGTACCATCGGACGATTTTCCAAAACCAAGCCCTGTCCATAACGTAAGTCCCTGCCCAAACTGAACCTGATAATCCCCGATTGCCAAGGCTTTCACGACACCAAAATCTTTCATGTAATAATGTGCAGAATAAAAATCGAAACCATTTTTTTGCGAACCTTTGGAAAACTCTTCTCCTGCATCCTTTTCAGCAGTTACACCAAAACTGATATTATTATAATAAGTAAATCTGTATTTGACAAATATTTTTTCAGGGCTGCCAAGATATCGTGAATTTGGGCTTACATTCAATGCAGAATCAGTAATAGGTGAAAAACCTTTTTGCTCCTCAAGTACCTGCTGGTAGCGGATCATCAATGAGTTGCTGCTGTTATTAAGCATTTCTTTGAAGGAAAAGTGTCGTGATTTTACATTTTCTGAAACATAAATGTATGGAAGAATTTTATTAATAGTTTCGGTGTCAAATCCGTTAATGCTTTGCAGCTCATACAAGGAAATCAGTTTGCCATTTTTTGCAATATGATCAAAAAGGTTATTAATCTGTATGTCATTGAGGACTATTAACTTTTGCAACTCTTCTGCATTTGTATTGTTCAGGTTTATCGGGTGCTTCAGGTAATAGTTCAACTCTTCTAAAAGATCAGTGTAATCAAGTTCTGCATCGGTTTGCTCGGCAATGTTTTCGATTTTCTGGTTCAAATCTTCCTTGTCTATGTCCGAACTATCTACTTCCGTTTTCTGAGAAAAGCTGCTGAACGGTATGAAAAACAGGAAACCCATTAGCATAAATACCGATCTGTAAGGTATGCGGGAGTATGGAAGATGATTTTTCATTCGATGGTAGGTTGTCCGGTTAATTTAGAAGTATGGAATATCAACGAAACCTGGGGTGTAAAACCAAGCGCTTGATGGTAAGAAGCAGAAAAGTCAAGATTGAAGCTCTTGAATTCAATGCCGAATCCAAATGCATTTAATACAGGATTGGTTGATATACCTGTTCGGAAGTATAATTGCTTAATAGGGCGGTACTCTATTCCTGCTTTAAAAACAGGGGCGTAATCAATATCTTTTTCAGATTCAGCAGCCAGGATGAGTTTTTCAGAAAATGCGTACGACAATCCAAGTCTTGCAATAGTTGGGGCATGTTCGTTATTATAATCAGCCACTTTAGCTCTTGTCGGGTTAAAAATATGAGCGCCGATACATAAATTTTTATTGATCTGATAGCGTAATCCGATTTCAGCAGCAAGCGCCGAGGAGTTTCCATAGTTTTCGGCAATATGTGTTGAAAGATAATCCAATTGCACGCCGGCTGAGAATTTAGCGCCAAATGCTTTGGCATAAGCCAACCCGATCTTGCTTTCGTTATACTGAGAATATCCGAAATGTGTTATGCTTAAGCCGAATATACCTGATTTTGTTGGGACTGCAATAGCGCCGGCTTTCAATCCAAGGTTTTTTAACCCAAAACGGTTTTCGTAATACAACCCGGCAGAAAAGTTCTTGATACCCGTAAGCCCGGCCTGGTTATTACAGATTGACCAGAGATCATTCAATGTAACTGAAGCATTTGCCATTCCTGACGACCTGCCGCCAATGGGCCAGTTCTCGCCTGTTGCATAAGTAGAAATGCTGACAAAACAAGCTATAAAAAGTGAAAAAGTAATTTTTTTTATCATAACAGGGAGTTCAGAAATTGACAGCTAAAATACATTATTTTTGCTGAGCTAAAAAAATTATGAAGAATATTTTAAACTCATTCGGTAAGCAGATTCTGTTTTGGTTTCTGTTCTTTGCATTTGCGAGGATCACCTTTCTTATATACTACCATAAATTTCTTGGGGGTATTGATATTGTCAGTGTGTTGGCGGTATTCTGGCATGCGCTTAGGCTCGATCTTTCCACTGTTTGCTATATCATGACGTTTCCGGTTCTTGTACTTGGTATTCAATCAATGATTAGCAGAAATTGGATGAATAAAGTGATTCTGATCTATCATTCGATTTTAATATTTATATATTCACTGATTACTTCCGGCGAAACAGGCATATATGAAGAATGGCAAACCAAGCTTGGCTCTAAGGCGATAAAGTGCCTGTCAAATCCAGGGGAAATATACAACTCAGCAGCTACAGGTGTTTTTTTCTTTTTATTGTTCATCTTGTTAGTCCAGTTTTTTGTGGGTTTTTTGGCATACAGAAAATGGTTCTTTCAGAGAATTACTTGTGCTGCAGGGAATTTTTTCTTTACTGTTATTTTTTTTACGGTTTCATCGGTTATGATTGGCATAGGGCTGAGGGGTGGGTTGCAGCAGATACCCATCAATCAAAGCATAGCTTATTTTTCAAAACATAATATTCTGAATCTTACTGCTGTGAATTCGGGATGGAACATGATCCATAGCTTGCATCAAAATTTTTATTCGCTAAATAAAAATCCTTTTTTATATTTTTCACCTGTTGAAGCAAAAAAAACGGCGGAAGAAATTCATAAAATAATTAAGGATACCACTGTTGAAGTATTAAAGGTGAAGAACCCCAACATAGTGATGATCATTCTCGAAGGTTGGTCGGCCGATTTAGTTGAATCATTGGGTGGCGAAAAAGGAATAACACCACGCTTTAAAGAATTTGAGAAAAATGGAATATTATTTTCAAATATATATGCCAGTGGTCCCAGGTCAGAAGAAGGAATGTCTGCCATATTTGGTGGATTTCCTTCCATACCTCTCGCACAGATATCGCGTCAACCGGATAAATTCATTAAACTGCCAAGCCTGACGCAACAGCTTGTTTCTAAAGGTTATCATACTTCCTTCTATTTTGGCGGGGATCTTTCTTATGGAAATATCAGGGGTTATATTTACTACAACAATTTTGAAAAGATCATAGAAAGTTCGGATTTCAATAATGATGTCCCTCGTGGAAAGCTTGGTATTCATGATGAATTCGTATACAGAAAATTGCTTGAAGGTCTGAACAAAGAGGAAACTCCTTTCTTTTCGGCATATTTCACACTCAGTTCGCATTCCCCTTACGATATCCCCAACTTTAAAGAAAACATTCAGTGGCCCGAACTCGAAAAAAAATACGTTAATGCTGCCTATTACGCCGACAGTTGTCTGGGTGATTTTATTTCCAATGCAAAAAAACAGAAGTGGTTCTCAAATACATTTTTTGTAATTGTTGCCGATCATAGTCACAGCTCTTACAAGGCTCGTGAATACTGGTCTCCCGCTTATCATAAAATCCCCCTCCTGTTATATGGTGATGTGATAAAAGATGAATTTAAAGGGACTATATGCGATAAAATCGGCTCACAGGTTGACGTAGCAGCAACACTTTTACACCAACTTGGATTTAAAAGCAATAATTTTAACTGGAGTAAAAATATGCTGAATCCGTACAGCCCTGGCTTTGCATATTATGCTTTTGAAGTTGGATTTGGCTGGGTGTGCAGCGATGGTGAATTTGTTTTTGAACACAACATGAAAAAATTCCTTGAGGAAAAATTACCTGCGAATAAAAAGGATTCAATAGAAAAAGCTGGAAAGACCTATTTACAGCGGGTTTACCAGGAGTATTGGGATTATTAGTTTCAAGTTTCAAATTCCAAAATTCAAATTCCAAGTTCAAGGTATTATCCTTATGCCTTATAACTTATGCCTTATCCCTTCCCTTCTAATTCACTTTAAATTTATACTTCACTTTAGCCAGTTCTTCATTAGCTATGATAACCTTAGTTTTTAGCTTTTCTTTATATTCAATGATGGATTGCAGCATTTCGCTATCGCCGGTTGCCAGTATCTGTGCCGCTAAAATAGCAGCATTCGCAGCGCCGTTCAGTGCAACAGTTGCAACAGGGATACCAGGAGGCATTTGAAGGATCGATAAAATAGAATCCCATCCGTCAATCGAATTGGATGATTTGACAGGCACTCCAATTACAGGGCATGGTGTGCAGGCAGCGATAACGCCCGGTAAATGTGCTGCCCCGCCGGCTCCGGCAATGATGACACGCACACCGCGGCTGTATGCTTTTTTTGAAAATTCCATCACTTTTTCGGGAGTACGGTGCGCCGATAGTGCATTTATTTCAAAATGAATGTGGAAATCTTCCAGTATTTTGGCTGCTTCTTCCATAACAGGCAAGTCGGAAGTGCTGCCCATAATAATGCTTACTCTTGGTTCTCTTGATGCCATAAAAATAGGTTTGTCCCGCACTTGCGGGATTAGGATTTTTAATGCAAAAATAAACTTATTTTTTATTAAAACGATAATGCTTAAATTTATAAATTTGCATTCCTGCATATTTTATGCGAATAAAGAATTGGAATATATTTAATAGAACGCAGATAACACTGATTCAACTGATAATCACTGATAAAATCAGTGCAAATCATAAACATCAGCGTCATCAGTGTTCCATTTTTTTATTAAACTTTAAGAAACGAAGGTGTTTTTATGAAAACCGTTAAGATTAAAGATAAAGAATTTTCATTGTCGATAAAGGCAGAAGAGATACAGAAAGCTGTAAGCAATATTGCTGCAAAGATCAATCATGACCTTGACGGGAAAGATCCTTTTTTCCTTGTTATATTGAACGGTTCATTTATGTTTGCCTCCGACCTTTTCAAACTGTTAAAAATCCCATGCGAAATATCTTTTTTAAAAACATCCTCTTACCAGGGAACCAATACTACCGGGAACGTGAAAACGCTGATCGGGCTTGCAGACGATATTAAAGGCAGAACAGTGGTTATCCTTGAAGATATTGTTGATACCGGCCACACAATCAAAGATATTCTAATAAACCTTACAGAATTCGAGCCCGCTGAAATTAAAATATGCACGATGTTGTTTAAACCAAATGCATACAAAATGGATATTAAACTCGATTATGTTGGCATAGAAATACCAAACGATTTCATAATAGGCTATGGACTCGATTACGATGGCTTCGGCCGTAATTATGCTGATATTTATAAAATTCTTCAATAACAATTATACTGCTAACGGGATAAATTTTAGCATTTCATGAATACAAAAAGGCATACGAGGTATAAGGTATAAAGGCATAAGGAAGAGCGGGTTATACCCTATGTCCTTATACCCTTTACCTGAAATCCAAATGTAATAATTCATCCCACACAAAGTATATAATGGAATAACATTGGTTACATATTTCTAAAGTTTAAGGATAAATAAAACAGAAGTTTATGTTAAATCTGATAATATTCGGTCCTCCGGGTTCAGGAAAAGGTACACATTCCATTAAATTAGTTGAAAAATATAAGCTGAGGCATATTTCCACGGGTGATATTTTCCGCAGCGAGATTGGCAATAAAACCACGCTTGGAATGAGGGCTAAAAGCTTCATGGATAAAGGAGAACTGGTTCCTGATGAAGTGGTTCTTGATATGTTGTTCTCAGTGATGGACAGGTATTCGGATGCGAAGGGTTTTGTCTTCGATGGTTTCCCGCGCACCATTGTGCAGGCAGAAAAATTTGATGAAATGCTTGCATTGCGCAAAATGCCTGTTTCGCTTGTAATTTCATTGGATGTGAATGAAGATGAGCTTATTAATCGTCTTGTAAAAAGAGGTATTGAATCGGGCAGGACGGATGACACAGAAGAAGTGATCAGGCAACGGTTGAATGTGTATAACAAACAGACAAAACCATTGCTGAATTATTATAAGAAAAAGAAATTATTGCAATCTGTTTATGGAATAGGCAGGATTGATGAGATATTTGAAAAGATTTGCTCTGTGATTGAAAACTTTGCCAGTGTGTAAAATATTATTTTTAACTGTTGTGCAGTTAAAATGTAAAACTTAATGTAATAATGTCCACTTCCAACTTCGTTGATTATGTTAAAATATGCTGCCGCTCCGGCAAGGGCGGTGCGGGTTCTGCTCATTTGCACAGGGCGAAATACATCCCAAAAGGTGGACCTGACGGTGGCGACGGTGGCAGGGGAGGGAATATCATTCTCAAAGGCAATAAGCAGTTGTGGACATTACTCCACCTGAGATACATGAAACATGTGGTCGCTGAACCCGGTCAGAATGGAATGGATAACCAACGGTCAGGCCTTACCGGCAAAGATGTAATCATTGAAGTACCGCTGGGGACAATAGCAAAAGATGCAGAGACCGGTGAAATCGGATGCGAGATTACTACTGATGGAGAAACCGTAATATTGGTGCCGGGCGGAAGAGGCGGACTGGGAAATCAGCATTTTAAATCCTCTACCAACCAGACTCCGCGTTATGCCCAGCCGGGTGAACCCGGAAGAGAAGAATGGAAGATACTCGAATTAAAAATTCTTGCAGATGTCGGGCTGGTAGGCTTTCCCAATGCCGGTAAATCCACTCTGCTTTCGAAAGTATCTGCTGCAAAGCCCGAAATTGCCGATTATCCTTTTACAACACTTGTCCCGAATTTGGGTATTGTGGCATACCATGATAACAAATCCTTTGTAATGGCCGATATACCAGGTATTATCGAGGGCGCTCATGAAGGCAGGGGGCTTGGATTACGCTTCCTGCGGCATATTGAAAGAAATTCTATTTTGCTGTTCATGGTTCCTGCCGACAGTAATGATATAAAGAAAGAATATAATATTTTATTAAATGAATTGAAACAATTCAATCCTGAACTACTTCATAAAGAACGGATATTAGCCATTTCCAAAAGCGACCTTTTAGATAAAGAGCTTGAAACTGCACTAAAGAAAGGGCTTCCAAGAATACCTCATGTTTTTATTTCTTCGCACACAGGCGAAGGCCTTGTTAAATTGAAAGACCTGATATGGAAGAAACTCACGGTAAATGAGAATGATTAAGAATATAATTTTTGACTTAGGCGTAGTTCTTCTGAATATTGACTTTCAGAGAACGACAGATGCTTTTTATAAACTCGGTATTACAAATATCAACGAGATATTTTCAGGTTATGCACAGTACGAATTTTTCGATGCATTTGAAAAAGGATTGATTTCTCCACAGCAATTCAGAGATGAAATTAAAAAATTTATTCCTGAACCGGTAACGGATAATATGATTGATGAGGCATGGAATGTTATGATCCTTGATTTTCCTGTTGAAAGAATTAATCTGTTACTAAACTGCAGAAGTAAATACAGAACATTTCTTTTAAGCAACACCAATGCATTACATTTTTTAACATATAATAAACTTCTGAACGAAAAATATCAGATAAGAGATTTATCCGATCTCTTTGAAAGAGCCTATTATTCTTTTCGCTTAGGACTAAGGAAGCCGGATATAGAAATATTTGAACTGGTCTTGAAAGAAAACAATCTTAAGCCGGAAGAAACTCTGTTTATTGATGATTTTCCTCAACATATTGAAACGGCCGCAAGCCTTGGTATTAATACCATATTGTTAAAACCACCGCAAACTCTTACGGATGTTTTTCATGATGCTGAAGTCATTTAATATTTCTAATCCTTTACTCTACGTCAACCTTATCAATTTCTTTCATTATCCTATCAGTTTCTTATACGGTTTTTGTCCCCCGCCGGCGGGGATTTTATACGGTCTTTGTCCCCCGCCGGCGGGGGTTGGGGGTGGAAAATTCCAATTCCTCTATTACATTTTCCAATCTTGCAATCACATTATTCATATTCTTCAATACTTCTTCATCGGTAAAGCGTATCACTTTAAAACCGGCATCTTCAAGGTCTTTCTGCCTTTTCAGATCTTTTATATATGTTTCATCATAATGATGTGATGAACCGTCAACTTCTATGATTAGTCTGAGTTCTTTGCACATAAAATCTGCAATGTATTGCAAAACCGGACGCTGTCTGCGAAACTGGTAACCTTTCATTCCCCTGGCTCTTAATGCGTATTTCCACAAACAAGCTTCGGCTTTGGTCATGTTTTTTCGCAAAGCATTTGCATATGGTTGTAAAAATTTATTGTATGAGTAGTTATTATTTTGGTTTACATCCATTTTGTCCACCCCCTTACTCCCCCGCCAGCGGGGGATAGGTTAAAAATCAACCTTATCAATTTCTTTCATTATCCTATCAGTTTCTTATACGGTTTTTGTCCCCCGCTGGCGGGGGTTGGGGGTGAAAAATTCCAATTCCAATTCCTATTTCTGTTCTTCATAATCTTTCAAAATCATAAAAAGAACATCCTCTGTTTCCGCAAGACCGTGGGTTTGCAGAAGTGCAATTTTATATTGTTTAAAATTGCTTACACCTTTGAAATATCCGTTATAATGTTTTCTCATTTCTAATATTCCGGTTCTTTCTCCTTTATCTTTTACAGACATGGCAAGATGCTCTCTGCATATTCTTACTCTTTCTGAAATCCTGGCATCGGGTAATTTTGTCCCGTTTTTGAAATACTCTTTGATTTGCCTGAATATCCATGGATTTCCGGTACATGCTCTTCCTATCATTATGCCATCAACATTATATCGCTGCTTTACTTCAAGGGCTTTTTCGGGGCAGTCAATATCACCATTACCAAAAACAGGAATTTTCATGCGTGGATTATTTTTAACTTCTCCAATCAATGTCCAGTCAGCTTTACCGCTGTATATCTGCGACCGTGTACGCCCGTGAATGGTAATGGCTTGTATGCCAACGTCCTGAAGTCTTTCGGCGACGTCAACAATAATTTTGTTTTTTTCATCCCACCCAATTCGTGTTTTTACGGTAATTGGTAAAGAAGTAGATTTTACAATAACTTCGGTCATTTTTATCATCTTGGGAATGTCAAGTAACAAAGCGGCTCCGCTACCTTTATTCACCACTTTTCTGACAGGACAACCATAATTCAAATCAATCAGATCAGGAGCTGACTTTTCAGCCATCTCTGCAGCCTGTTTCATTGAATCAATATCATGCCCGAAGATCTGGATTCCTATTGGCCTTTCTTCTTCAGTTATAGTTAATTTAATGAGACTTTTATGTGCATTGCGTATAAGTCCTTCGGAAGAGATAAATTCTGTGTACATCATATCAGCGCCAAGCCGCTTGCATATTTTTCGAAATGCAGGATCCGTCACGTCTTCCATTGGAGCAAGGATTAATGGAAACTCTTCAAGTTCAATATGTCCGATTTTCACCATGAATTTACCTCTTTGGATATTACTATTTAGGTATAAAGGTATAGGTTATAAAGGTATAGGGGTGGTGAAAGTTATAAGTCTTTTCCCTTACACCTTTATACCTCTATTTCTCCGTAAGGAGTCCTACTGACCCCTATACCTAATAATTTTAATCTGTGTAATCTGTGGCGTTTTATTTTTGCTGCTGATTGAGTAGTTATAAAAATTTGCTATTTTCACACAAAATTATAAATAGAATTGGTATAATCTACCGGTTATGAACAAACCACCGATATTACATAAATTTCCTGTTTATCTAAGACTGATGACTTTTGGAATTATAATTCTTTCCTCTGTTATTTTGGTAATGATGCTGGGAGTGGTTATTGCCGTTCCTTTTTTCGGTACGGATGTGTTAAAAGATCTAACTAATATGGGAAATTCATCAAATCCGGATATTGTCGCCCTTGCAAAATATTTTCAGATAGTAAGCCAGTTTGGAATTTTTCTTGTTCCGTCTGTTCTTTTTGCTTTTCTTGATGGCCGGAATATCAGCGCTTATCTGAAGATCAATTTCAAACCTGCTTATAAAACAATGATCATTGCCGCTGTTCTGATTCTAACTGCTGTTCCGCTGATTAATTTCCTTGCCGAAATAAACCAACAGATGAAATTTCCTGCTTTTTTGTCAAATATTGAACAATGGATGAAAGAATCGGAAAACAAAGCAATGCAACTGACAAATACGTTCCTTAATGTATCAACATTAGGCGGTTTTTTTGTTAACCTGTTGATGATTGCTGTTATTCCCGCAATTGGCGAAGAGTTTTTATTTCGCGGAATACTCCAACCACTTTTCCAGCAGTGGTCAAAGAATATTCATATTGCAGTTATTCTATCTGCTTTTTTGTTTAGCGCTATACATATTCAATTCTACGGATTTATTCCCCGTTTTATGATGGGTATATTACTCGGTTATGTTTTTGTTTGGTCGGGATCCCTATGGGTTCCTATTCTCGTGCATTTTGTGAATAATTCAGCAGCGGTTATCGTGTCGTACTTCGCAAATAAAGGAATTATTGACAATACCTTTGAAACTATCGGGACAGGAAAATCAGCGATCATACCTGTTTTGGGAAGCATGATCGTTTCAGGAGTATTGATTTTTATGGTATATCATTTTGAAAAACGAATTCGCCGAGGCGAACGAATAAGTCTTGCCAAACCTTCCAAATAATTTGGAGTTTCATTTTATTGAGCCTCTCACCGGATTTGAACCGGCGACCTGCTCATTACGAATGAGCTGCTCTACCAGCTGAGCTAAAGAGGCTTAAAAAGTCGGGGTGAGAAGACTCGAACTTCCGACCCCCACGTCCCGAACGTGGTACGCTAGCCAACTGCGCTACACCCCGATTATATATGTAAAATGTATGATGTAAAATGTCAAATGCAGATGTCAAATGTTGATTAAAAAAATAATAAAACAGAAATTCACTTTTGACATTTCACATCACACATCTGATATTTGACATTTATTTTGTCTCCCCGACAGGATTCGAACCTGTGACCCATTGATTAAGAGTCAATTGCTCTACCAGCTGAGCTACGGAGAGATAATAAAATTCAAGGGTGCAAAGATATAAAATAGTTTAAATATTGCAACCTTCAAAGATTATGTAGGTGTTTTCTTTTTTTAAGGTGCTGGAATAAATATAAAGATTCCTCGTTTTCCTGCGTGACATAGTAGGGCAGGGAGCGAAGCGGAATGAGGAATCTTTTACATAGCACAACTTGTCCCGATTTTTCGGGATCAAAATAATATTTAGCCAGATTATATAAAACAAATCTTCTATCAAATGAAATTTTGTCCGGTAAAAAATTTTTAATACTATTGCATTTATTATTTGAATGTATAACTTTTAAATTCTTCGAACATGAAAAAAACTATTTTCCTTTTGTTAATGCTTGCTCTTGCTGTAAAGGGCAATGCGCAGTGTAAATTCTACACCAATAGTGGTGCAACTTTAATCACCGAAGCAAAATGCGGCGAATATAAGGACATCACTGTTAAGGTTCCTGTGCCTGCCAATGTTTCGACGTATGATGCGTTTACAGTTAAAGTATTATTGAGTTCATTAGATGTAAAGGCAATTTATGAATTCAACAAAAACAAAATTCAGAGTAAACTTGCAGGGAAAAGTGAAATTTCTTTATTGCTTATCTCTGCTGACGGGAAAAGCAGTGATTTCAAATTTGGAGACGGCTGCATGACCGATGCGGATTTCTGTGAAAACCCGAGGAAGTGGAATATGGATAAAATTACTGCAACAGTAAAAACTGCAGGGTGGGTCATTCTTTCTTATAACACAGAATCGCACTGGGACGATTACAAAGGCGCCTGGATTTCGGAACAGGTTCCTGTCTGGGATGAAGGCGAAGCTTTATCAGAAGGAGTACTTACAATTAATCAAATCCCTCTTTCTGACGGGGTGAAGGATGAAAGCAATAAACTTTCCATTAAACTGGTAAACGCTTCAAACTCCACATATACTACTTATGACCCAAACGATGTGAGCAATGATTACGAAGGAGGAATAAAAGTAAATGATAAATCACTTGGCGAAGATCTTACAATAAAGATATTATATTTCAATGAAAGTAAACATACTCTTGATTTTATCAAGAGCGATCTTTTAAAGCTATTTACCAGCACCAATAAGACCGAATTAAAATGGGAGTATATGGATTACTTTGATTACAACAACAAGCTGGATTATCAGGCTGCACTCTCTTTCAAGAAAACCACTAAAGATTATGAAACGGTAAATATCGAAGGTAAGGATTTCTTTCATTTTGTTTATAACCAAAAAGAACATGCTTCTGCGTATTATCCCAACCCAACAATGCCTGCAATGAGAGTACATATATACATATATTACAAAGCCCCATATATCGTGGTTGTTTCGAGTTGGATTGAGGATACCATTTTAAATAAAGGAGAAGGAACAATAACAAAAGCAGAAGAAATAATTAAATCAACTGTAGGCTCGATAAAAATCAATTAATTTGCGATATTAATCAATTGGATAAAAGCCATCTGTGAATTTTCAGGTGGCTTTACTATAAACCTAAAATTTCATTTAATATGTTTAACAAAGTTATTGCAGCCATGCTTCCTTACATGCCGCAAAAATTTGTATGGATTTTCTCAAAAAGATACGTTGCCGGTAAAAATCTCGATGAGGCTATTATTGCTTGCAAAGAATTGAATGCTCAAGGTATTAAAATTACTATTGATGTTCTTGGTGAATTTATTAAAACCATGGACGAGGCAGAGCAGAACAAAAATGAATATCTGCATGTAATCGAAACAACGGAGAAGAACAAGATAGATGGCAATTATTCCCTGAAGCCAACCATGTTCGGCCTTTTGATTGATAAGGAAGTGTGTTATCAACATATCCGGGAAATTGTTAAAAAAGCTGCGGAATATAATAATTTCGTAAGAGTTGACATGGAAGACACTCAGTGTACCGACATGGAAATAGAACTGTTCAGAAAATTAAAAAAAGAATTTCCCAAAAATGTCGGCATCGTTGTACAGGCATACCTGAAAAGAACTTTACAGGATGTTACTGATCTTCAGGATTTAAACAGCTCTGACATTCCGGTTAATTTTCGCCTTTGCAAGGGTATTTATAATGAACCTAAAGAACTTGCGTACAAGCAGTACGAAGAAATAAACAAGCATTATCTTGAAGATCTTGAATTCATGCTCAGGAACAAGATTTATGTGGGTATTGCAACACATGACAAACCGTTAGTGGATGGCGCTTACAAACTGATTGAAAAATACAATGTCCCTAAGAACATGTATGAATTTCAAATGCTGCTGGGTGTAACACCCGACCTCCGCAAATCAATAACCGATAAAGGGCATACAATGCGCGTGTATGTTCCTTATGGCACAAAATGGTTTGCATATTGCACCAGGCGATTGAAAGAAAATCCCAAAATGGCCGGAATGATCATCAAGGCATTATTTAAAAGAGGATAAATATTCCTGCTATTTTTTTTATTTGAATAAGAAGTATTACTTTTGCCCTCTTTAAATAAAACGATTAGTTTTGAGTTTTTTGGACCAGTTTTCGATTCGATTTACGAATTTAAAACCAGGGGCTTATCATTATGAATTACTAATTGATGATAAGTTCTTCGAAAATTTTAGCGGGTCCGAAATAAAGCAAGGCAGGGTAAATGTTCGGATTGAATTACAGAAGCAGGTAAAAATGCTCGTTTTGGATTTCAAGCTGGAAGGAACTGTAAATCTGATATGCGACAGGTGCCTTGATGATTTTGATTTCAGCATATTTTCAACAAACAAACTTGTTGTAAAAATTGGAATAGGAAAGATAGAAGAGACTGATGAAATTATCATGATCCCTGAAACAGAACACAAAATCAATGTCGCACAATTTATTTACGAATATATCCACCTGGCCTTGCCTCCAAAAAGGACGCATCCTGAAGACGAAAACGGATTTCCCTTTTGCAACAAGGAAATTATCGAAAAGCTAAAAGAGCACAAAAATAAAGAAATCAATGAAGTCGATCCCCGTTGGGATGTATTGAAAAACTTAAATTTAAACTAAGATTATTTTTTAATTTTAAAATTTACTTTATGCCAAATCCGAAACATAAACATTCGAAGACGAGACGAGATAAAAGGAGAACACATTACAAAGCTACTGTACCTACTATTGTTGTTTGTTCAAATTGCGGCGCATCAGTCATATATCACAGAGTATGTGGCGAATGCGGGTTCTACAAAGGCAAATTAGCCATTGAGAAAAAAGAAGCCACGGCTTAGTCTAAATATACTCCACGATGAAAATCGGTATTGATATTATGGGAGGTGATTTTGCCCCTAAAGCAACCATAGGAGGTACAATTCTAGCCCATAAAGAATTATCTTCTGATATTCAGCTTTGTTTATTTGGCGATGAGGAAATTATTACCTCATACTTGCTTGAAGCAAAAAAAAATCCGAAAGATTTCAGGATTTTTCACGCTCATGAGGTGATTGGTATGGGGGAACACCCTACCAAAGCTTTAAGCCTAAAACCAAATTCAAGCATCGCTCTTGGCTTTGAAATGCTCAAGAATAATGAAATTGATGCATTTGCCGGCGCAGGAAATACAGGAGCAATGCTTGTTGGTTCTATGTATAGCGTAGGCGCCATTCATGATATTATCCGTCCTTGCACATCGGCAATACTTCCTAAAGAAAATGGCGGTGTTGGAATTATCCTTGATGTTGGCACAAACACTGATTGCAAGCCTGATGTGTTATATCAATTTGGTATTATTGGTTCGTTATATGCCAAATATGTCTTTAATATCAAAGACCCCAAAGTAGGACTATTAAATATTGGTGAAGAAGAGGGAAAAGGGAATATCCTTAGCCAGGCCACTTTCAAATTAATGAAAAAAACAAAGGATTTTAATTTCGTAGGAAATATTGAAGGTTACGACTTGTTCAAAGACAAAGCAGATGTTATAATATGTGATGGTTTTACAGGAAATATTGTTCTTAAGCAAACGGAGTCAATTTACAAGTTATTCCATAAAAAAGGATTTTCAGGAGATTTTCTCGATAAGTTTAATTATGAAAACTATGGAGGAACACCTATTCTTGGAATAAATTCTTCCGTAATTATCGGACATGGGATATCCAATGAAAACGCCATTAAGAATATGATCCTGCTTGCTAAAGATATACACGAAGCAAAGCTTTGTGAAAAAATAAAGATTGCAATGAATAGTTACACTCAGGTAAAAGAAAATGAGTGTTCCAATTGATATTTTTTAATTCAAATTTTTTTAAATGTCGAAAATCAGATCAGCAATTACAGGTGTCATTGGTTATCTGCCTGAATACATATTAACAAATGAAGAACTCAGCAAAATGGTTGATACTTCCGATGAATGGATAATGACTCGTATAGGAATAAAAGAAAGAAGAATCTTAAAAGGTGAAGGAAAAGGAACTTCCGATATGGCTACAGAAGCGGTTAACGGTCTTCTTGCGAAAACAAATACCAAACCCGAAGAAATTGACCTCCTGATTTGCGCTACCGTAACGCCTGATATGCAATTCCCTGCTACCGCAAATATAACAAGCGATAAAGCAGGCATTAAAAATGCCTTCAGTTTTGACCTTAACGCCGGATGTTCAGGTTTTCTCTATGCTCTTGTTACCGCGTCAAAATTTATCGAATGTGGTTCACATAAAAAAGTGATAGTTGTCGGCGCTGATAAAATGTCATCTATTGCTGACTATACCGATCGTGCAACTTGTCCGCTTTTCGGCGATGCTGCCGGTGCTGTGCTTCTTGAGCCCACTTCTGAAGAATTCGGAGTAATGGATTCAATTTTAAGGGTTGACGGTGTCGGCAGAATCCACCTGCATCAGAAGGCAGGAGGCTCGGTAAAACCTGCCTCGCACGAAACTGTTGATGCGCGTGAACATTTTATATATCAGGAAGGGCAACCGGTTTTTAAATGGGCTGTTTCTAAAATGGCTGATGTTTCACTTGAAATTATGGAGCGTAATAATTTACAAACAAAGGACATTGCATGGTTTGTCCCTCACCAAGCCAATATGAGAATTATTGAAGCTACAGCTAACAGAATGAAACTCGACAAAGAAAAGGTGATGATTAATATTCATAGATTTGGGAACACAACCGCAGCAACACTTCCATTATGTTTATGGGAATGGGAGCCAAAGCTGAAAAAAGGAGATAATATCATTCTTTCTGCATTTGGCGCCGGATTTACATGGGGAGCTGTCTATTTAAAATGGGCGTACGATTCTATACTGCAAACGGGATAAACCTGCAGCCGGCAGGCGGGTTTGTACATTTTGAATAGGTCTATGGTTGATAGTCAGGGCAGTTGGTTTGGTCAAAAGTCATGGTTAATGGCCAGAAAAAAACCAAAGATCAGGACCAATTACTAAACTGGCTGCTAAGACTAATAACCATTGACCATTTATTTATGGTGGTTGCAAAATAAAAGAAATAAAACTTTTTAATAATGAAAAGTTTGTTGACAATAATCGGCTTAATTATTTTCAATAGCGCTTTTGCTCAAGAGAAAAATTGCGAGCAAAATAATGTTCCCTGCGGCAAAAACAAAATCCTTATCTGCCACATTCCGCCAAGTAATACAGGAAATCCTCAAACGTTGTGCATTAATAAAAATGCTTTACAGGCGCATAAAGCGCATGGTGATTACTGCGGGCCTTGCAATACACAAAATGCAAAAACTAATAAAGCGAAAGATTTCTGCGGTACAGAGCAAAACGATTATGGCGATAAATCCCTTAACAACTGTTTGATTTCTAATGCTGCTCTATGTAGTTATCCGGCTAGTAGGGATTCTTTTATTCCTGATGAATCAACAACTGTTAGATATTTGTCATTACTGGTTATTGTTGTTGACTCAAATATTTATGGTGTAACTCAGGAAAATGTTGATTCAATGGTTGCAGGTGTGAACAATTATTATAATCCATGGAAAATTTATTTTTGCTATTCTACTGTTTTTATTGATACTTCAATGCTTTCTCAATATCCTCAAAATCCTGACAGCATAAGTAATGTGATTATTTATGATTGGCCTAATCTCGGCATCTCGGGCAATCCTATCAAAATAGATTATTCAGTTGTATTAAATAATAATTATCAGGGAGCTTATTCTCTTGCCCATGAATTAGGTCATAATTATGGCTTATTACATACATTTACAACTACTGATTATCCGGCAAATAATATTTATATTGGTTGTTCATGGCCTTGTCGTGATAGAGTTGATTATACTACTTCTCAACAAGATACAACTGGTGATTTGATGTCTGATACACCACCAACTCCAAGGAATTATACTTGTGCGCCACCTGTAGGAGTGGATAGTTGCAGTGCCGGTATGCCATCATGGCCAGCATGGGGTTATGAAAACCTGATGGGTTATTCATATTGTCCTGATGCAACATTCACTCCACAGCAAGCAGGTAGAATGCATTGTTGCTTTGAACATGGTGCAATGCCTTTTATT
Source organism: Bacteroidales bacterium (assembly GCA_041658145.1). Lineage (GTDB taxonomy): Bacteria > Bacteroidota > Bacteroidia > Bacteroidales > CG2-30-32-10 > JBBAAT01. The sequence goes on from JBBAAT010000011.1 coordinate 18,333, forward strand.
GATTCAAATACATATATTCCAAAACTTATTTATGGAATGCAGCATTGCAGCCCCTTAGTTACAGTTAATAATTTGGCCGAAGAAAAAGGAATATACTTTGAAATAATGCCTAATCCGTTTAATGAATCAACAACCATTAGCTTTAAAATACCACAGGAATGTACAGTAAATTTAGAAGTGTATAATTATCTTGGGCAGCATATAAGTACATTGTATAATAACCCTGTAAATAAAGGACAGGAGAACAAAGTAGAATTTTATACCGGTAATTTGTTTCCGGGCGTTTATTATGCAATACTGAAAACAAACAATAAGGTGTTAGTTAAAAAAATGGTATTAACAAAGTAAGTAGGGAATTTCTTTGAGATGCCTGTCTATTCAACCGTTACTGATTTAGCCAGATTTCTTGGTTGATCTACATTGCATCCTCTCATTACGGCTATATGATATGCTAATAACTGCAAGGGGACTATTGCAAGCAACGGAACCATCATCTCTTCGGTTTCGGGTATCTCAATGATATGGTCAGCCAGCTTTTTTACTTCTGTATCTCCTTCGGTAACAATAGCTAAAATAATTCCCTTACGTGCTTTAACTTCCTGAATATTACTGATTACCTTTTCATAAGTTCCTTTGTTTGTTGCAATCACAACCACAGGCATATTATCATCGATCAATGCAATGGGACCGTGTTTCATTTCTGCAGCAGGGTAACCCTCGGCGTGAATATAGGATATTTCTTTTAGTTTAAGAGCGCCTTCAAGTGCAACAGGGAAATTGTATCCTCTTCCGAGATATAGAAAATTTCGCGAATCTTTAAATTTTTCAGCCAAATCCTTAATATTTTCGTTCAGTTTCAAAGTTGTTTCTACTTTGTCAGGAATAAGTTCCAACTCTGTAATAATTTCATGAAACCTGGAAAGAGAAATTACACCTTTTTTCTT
>JBBAAT010000012.1:0-19138 GCA_041658145.1 Bacteroidales bacterium
TTATATGATAAAATAAACTATATTTGTAATCATGAAAAACAGCATAGAAAAAACCTCAATGGGAAATTCATTTTTAGTGGCACAGTTTAACGCGGAATAGGTGGTCTTCTTTGCGCGGAATTTCCACCAGTGTCCACGAGTTGCAAAAGTGTCGGGTTGCTGAGAAAGTGTCCACCGAATATTTTCAGTGTCATTTTTCTATATCGGTTCCCTCTTTGGTGTCCGTTGAAGTCGGTCATTGGTGTCATTGGTTTTGTTTTTACGCCTTACTTATAACTCATTTATAGGTCTGACAAAATCATACTGTTACAGCTACTGTTGGTTGCATTAGTCTGGCAAAATATTTTTGAATAACAAACATTCGAACAATTGTACATTAAGTCGTTGTTCCAAATCAAAATCCTTTTTTTCTTTTTTCATAATTCGATTGTTCAAATGTTCGTTTGCTCGTTTGTTCAAATATTTTAAATTACACTTTTTGGTTCTGGCTATGCCAGGTTAAGGGGTTATTACATAGAACTCTTGTTAATAATTAATATTTCCAACACAACTTGTCCCGATTTGTCGGGATCAAAATAATATTTAATGACTCACGCAAGAGGTTTAATGACTCAATATTAAAATAATTCTTATTTTCGCACTGATTTATATGAGAACAGTTTTCTCCATATTACTTCTTATACTTTTTCTGTTCAATGTTTCAGGGTATTTTGTTGTATTTAAATTAATGCGATACAATGCCCGTAAAGAAATGAAGGCATATATAAAGCAAAACCTGCGCGATGATGAAATGGAAATAGTGGTTGTTCCAAACAGCGAAATTAGCGCTTCAGGATCAGGATTCAGGTTTGTGGAAGAAAATGAATTTATTTATAACGATAAACTTTATGATATTGTGAAGAAAAAAACTGATGGCAACAATACTATTTTTTATTGCATCAACGATAAACAGGAAGAGAAATTATTTGCAGGCATCAATGAACATATAAAACGTAACACCGACCAGAACCTGCCTGCCGGCAGGCAAGGTACACCTGCAAAAGACAAATCGAATAACTTAACAAAAAGTATTGTAAAAGAAGCATTACCTGAAAAACCAGGATTTTTATGTTGTGATATAACTCAAGCCACTACTCATTTTAAATACGTTTCGCTTATACAGAAACAATTTATTCCCATCCTCTCACCGCCGCCCAAAGCCTGTTAGATTTATACTGTGCGTGGGATAAAATTATACGTTACAATTGGTATAGAGGAATAGAGATATAAGGCGCACAAAACCTATACCTTTATAACTTTATACCATATACCTATTATGTACAAATTTATCCCGTTTTTAATATAATCATTATTCTTCAATACTCATTTTTTATATCCGGGGATTTCATTTGCGAAATCTTTGTTGGATGTATGTATTTATTTTATTTATAATTTATATTTATCATGAAAACAAAAATATTTTCCATACTTATATTGGCTTTTATGGGAATTCCATATAGCCTGTTCTCACAAACAATAAAAATAATAGACAAATCCGATTTACAGGCAATAAGTAATGTAAGCATTACAAATAAAAGCAAATCATTTGTTGCTTCTACTGATAACAAAGGGAACGCGGATATTTCGAAATTACCAAAGTCAGATTCGCTTTATATTACTCATATTGCTTATCAACCTGTTGTTATAGCCTATTCAGAGATAAACAAAAACAACATAGTTAAATTGACAGATAATGCTGTTAAATTGGACGAAGTAGTTTTGTCTGCTAATAAAATTGAACAACCAAAATCGAACATTCCAAATAAAATCGAGGTAATAAGTTCAAAACAAATAGCATTTAATAATCCTCAAACATCAGCGGATATGCTTGCAAATACTGGAAATGTATATATTCAGCAAAGCCAGATGGGTGGTGGAAGCGCCATTCTAAGAGGCTTTGAAGCAAACAGAGTTTTATTAGTTGTTGATGGAGTTAGAATGAACAATGCAATTTACAGAAGCGGACACCTTCAAAGTGTTATCACAGTTGATCCTAATGTTTTAGAAAAAACCGAAGTTTTATTTGGACCTGGTTCTGTTATTTATGGCAGTGATGCTATTGGCGGCGTAATGCATTTTTACACAAAAAATCCCCGATTGTCAAATAACGATAAAATATTCATTACCGGAAACGTGTTTACTCGATACTCAAGTGCAAATACTGAAAAAGCAGGTGGTTTTACTTTAAATATCGGAAGTAAAAAATGGGGTTCTCTCACAAGTATTTCTTACAAAGACCTGGGTGATCTCACCACTGGCAGCGTTAGAAATCCATTTTATGGTAATTGGGGAAAATGCCTCTTATATCCTGAAAGAATTAATGGCGTTGACAGTATGCTTGTTAATTCTAAATATAATCTTCAAAAGAACACCGGCTATTCTCAATACGACATATTGCAAAAAATATTATTTAAACCAAATGCTTCGGGTGCGTATATTCTCAATTTACAGTATTCAAATTCCAGTGATATTCCCAGATACGACAGGCTTGTACCTGATGCTACTGGTAAAGCGCCTTATGCTGAATGGTATTATGGTCCTCAGACACGTGCTTTTGGCTCATTAAAGGCATCGTATATAAAAGAAAAAGGATTTTTCAATACGGCAGATATAACGGCAGCGTACCAAAATATTTCAGAAGACAGAATTCAACGTAAATTCGGGAAATCAAGTAAAGAATATCGTGAAGAAACTGTTGATGTCATTTCTTTAAATGTTGATATGTCTAAGAATTTAACTAAAATAAATAAACTTGTTTACGGTTTAGAGGTTGTAAATAACAAAGTCAAGTCTGTTGCTTATGCAGAAAACATTAAAACTTCTGAAATTACAAAGAATATTTCTTCCAGATATCCTGACAATGGAAGTACAATGAGTTCTTATGCTGCATTCTTAAGCCACAATTGGGAAATTGGGGAAAAAATTAATTTTTCACAGGGAGTAAGATATAGCTATATTACTATGAATTCTGAATACAGCGATACTATGATGGCTATAATGAAATTCCCATTTGATAAAAAAATCGTGCAAAAAAACGGTGCATTTAACGGAAGTTTAGGCCTTGCATGGAAACCCGGGTGCGGCTGGAATGTATCGCTTTTAGGATCATCAGGTTTCAGAGTACCAAACGTGGATGATCTGACTAAAGTAAACGATTCTAAAGGTAAATCCCAATTGCTTGTTGTTCCGAATCCTGATTTAAAACCTGAATACGCTTATAATGCTGATTTAACTATCGGCAAATTATTTTCGGGAAATATATTAGTTGAAGGAACTGTATTTTATACTCTTCTAAAAAATGCTATCGCCGCAAAACCTTTTAAGTTCAACGGACAGGATTCCATTATGTACGATGGTTTTTTATGTCAGGTACAGGCTAATGTTAATTATGGAAACGCTAATGTTTATGGTGCACAGGCAAATATAAAAGCTCAGATTACCAAAACATTCTCTATTAACAGTAATCTTACATATACTTATGGAAGAATTGTTGATAATGATATGCCTTTCGACCATATTCCTCCAATATTTGGTAAAACTTCGTTCAAATTAGAAATTGACAAATTCAAATCGGAGTTTTATGTGAGGTATGCCGGTTGGAAAAAAGTTGAAGATTACAACATTACCGGAGAAGACAATTTTACAACTGCTACAGTTAATGGTCTTCCATCATGGTACACTTTAAATATTATGACAGGCTACCAAATAAATAAATTTATAAGTTTACAGGCAGGCCTTGAAAATATTATGGACGTTCATTATAGGGCATTTGCTTCCGGAGTTAGCGCTCCCGGACGTAATCTGATTGTTGCCCTGCGAGGAAATTTTTAAGACAAAAATTATAAAAAAAAATCTCTCATGCTTTATATCAGTGTGGGAGATTTTTTTAAAACTCTGAGGTCTCTGTGTTAGAAGAATTTACAAAATTTCCAACACAGAGTGCACAAAGTAAATTGAGTTACACAGAGGCTTTTGAAACAGCCTCTTCAGAGAGGGACAGAATTACAGGAATATTTTATCTTTGCTTTTTAATCTTTCTGTTATGAACGGAGCACATTTACATCTTATCCTTAGTCATATTACCATTGTTGGCGCAGGCTTCACGATGCTTCTTCTGATTTTTGCACTGGTTCAAAATAGCAAAGAATTAAAACGCACAGCGCTTTGGTTTGCAGTGATTACGGGCATTACATCTTTAGCAGCCTATTTTACAGGCGACAGCGCAATTTATTGCCACTCTGCTGGCAGTAAAAACCGCACTGACCGGTGGAAAAATAAGGCATACTGAGATTGAAAATGCTCTGACTGTAAAACCAATAATACCTGATTCAGTTAAAAGTAAGTGAATAATCTGTGGTATATTTTGATTGCCAACACAATTCATAAAAGACCTAATTAAAATATGAAAAAAAATCTTTTAAAAATCTTAAGTATAGCCTTTATATTTTTTATAAGCAGTAAAATTCAGGCGCAAGGATATACTACCGTTGATTCTTTAAATAAAACTTACCTTAACTGGTACAACCTCGATCCGGAAATTGATAAGATACAAGGAGCATCTGTTGATCGTGCTTATAAAGAATTATTAAAAGATAAATCTCCAAAGAAAAAAATTGTTGTTGCAGTTATTGATGGCGGTGTTGATACTGCACATGTTGATCTGAAAGGTAAAATATGGACAAACAAAGATGAAATTCCCAATAATGGCGTTGATGATGACAACAATGGCTATGTTGACGATGTTTATGGCTGGAACTTCATCGGTAATGCAAAAGGGGAAAACATTACGGGTGAAAATTTGGAATATGTGAGGATCGTAAAAAAAGGAAATCTTATCTACAAAAATATAAAACCTGTGGTGAGCATAGCCGAACCATCAATAAATGAAATCCCTGCCTCTCAGCAAAACGACTATAAAACCTATCTTATCTGCAAAACCAAATATAATCAGGAATTGGAAAAATACCGGTCAGAGATAAAAAAAATGGAAGCATTGAAAGAAAAATTAAATGCTGCAGAGAGCAAGATCAAAGTGTTACTGGGGAAAAATACGTTTACTCAACAGGATGTCAATAACATTAGTTCCAAAAATAATGATATCAAACAGGCAAAAGATTTTTTACTTTCTATATACAAGGAAGGGCTTTCACGCGATATTTTGAATGGAACAATAAAATATGACAGCACATATTTGGGTAAATTTCTTAACCTTGAACTTAACCCGAGAAAAATCGTTGGCGATAAGCCCGAAGATATTACAGATATTAAATACGGAAACAACAATGTGAAAGGACCGGATTCAGGACATGGAACTCTGGTTGCAGGGATTATTACTGCGAACAGGGATAACAATATTGGCATCAATGGCATAGTTGAAAATGTGGAAATAATGGCATTGAGAGTTGTTCCTGATGGTGACGAGCGCGATAAGGATGTTGCACTCGCTATACGATATGCCGTTGATAATGGCGCCAACATCATCAACATGAGTTTTGGGAAAGCTTTTTCGCCTCAGAAGAAATTTGTTGACGATGCTGTAAAATATGCTGAAGAACATAATGTTTTATTGGTTCATACAGCAGGTAACGATGGCGTAAATAATGATAGTTTTCCGCATTTCCCGAATATGAAATTTATTGACGGATCTTTTTCAAAAAATAAAATAACAGTAGGCGCTTCTTCACGGAATCCTGATAAAAATTTTGCAGCTTATTTTTCAAACTATGGGCAGTGTGTTGATTTGTTTGCTCCCGGTGTTAAAATAATGTCTCTATTACCGGAAAACAGGTATCACATAGCAAACGGCACAAGTTTTTCCTGCCCTGTTGTATCAGGTATTGCAGCCCTTGTTTGGTCGTATTATCCTGAATTGACCGCTGTACAATTAAAAGAAATTATTTTGAAATCCGCCACACCTCATTCCAAACTAAAAGTATATTGCCCGAACAAAAAAACTCAGGGAAAGAAGAAAATTAAGTTTTCGAAACTATGCAAAACTGGTGGAACCGTCAATGCATATAAGGCGATAATTATGGCTGAAAAGTTTAGCGAACCTGCCCGCCGCCTGCCTGACCGGTAGGCAGGGTAGGCAAGAAAAAATAATGACCTGAAAATACTTAAGGGTAACTCTAAAAACCTCATCGTCATTGCGAACCATGAGGAACGAAATGGGAAGCAATCTTATGTAATTTGCTTTCCCGAAATTTCGGGATTAAGATTGCTTCGGTCGTACCTTCCTCGCAATGACGTTCTAATTTAGTTTTTAGAGATGCCCTATATTGAATGTGCAATCGGTATTAATTTCTCCTGAAGTTCCTTCTGTCGCCGCCGCCGCTGTTTCTGTCGTTGTCAAAAGATCTTCTTCTTGGGCCGCCTTCCGTTCTGGGTTTTGCAATGGAAACAAGAATCTGTTTACCGTCATAATCGGCCTGGTTTAATTCTTCGATGGCTTTGGTACCTTCTTCATCGGTTTTCATTTCAACAAAACCGAAACCTCTTGACCTTCCTGAGAATTTGTCGGTAATTACTTTAGCAGATGTTACTTCACCATACTCTTCAAAAAGTTGCTTTAAATCATCGTCGCTGATTCTGAAGCTCAAATTGGAAACAAAAATGTTCATAAAATAAAATTTAAAAATGAATAAATGATTTGATCTGAGTTTTGAACGGGAGAGCAGATTATAGGATTATTACCTTAAGCGGAAACTCAAAACTATATGGTTGCGGAACCCTTATTAAAAACTATTATCAAAAATTAACGTTGCAAAGATAAATAAAAAAACAAAGCTATTAATATATATTTATCTTTAAATAAAAAATATCTTTTCTCAGGAGTCTTTAAACTCTGTTTTCTCTATAAAAATAGGGACATGGAGATGAAATATTATAGAAATAAGTTTTTAAACATTTATTAACTGATTGGAACTCCTTATTTATTGCTTCACAATACTCTTCACTGCAAAGCCTTTTGAAGAACGGAGCTTTAGCAGATACATTCCTGAAGGTTGATCGTTCAGGTTAACATCTGTTCTGTTAGTTCCAATTCCTATATTCCATAACTGTTTGCTAACAAACCTTCCAAGCAGATCAGTAATTTCTATTAAAACTATTTCCTGGCAGTCGGCATCAAATTTCACGGTAAACCCGTCATTAAAAGGATTTGGATATACACCAAGTGATAAGTTAGGGTTATATTCTTCCACATCCTGCTGTGACATCGGGCTGAAGCAAACATTATCAATATATGCATTATCAAGTACAAAAGGTATAGGGTAAGGTGCAGGTGGAATAATAATTGAAGTATCTTTTGCAAAGTTACGTGTTTCAATGGTTACGGTAAATTGTTTTCCTGCCATTGAATCAATGTTGATAAAATGTGTTACCCACGGATCGTTATGTGTATCAGTTGGGTTGTATGTACCACCTATCTGAACACCATTTACAAGTATCCTCAGGTTACTTGCTTTGGTGTAATCACCGGGTCCTTGATACTGTGTATAAAGATCTCCTCCATTGGTCTGTTTCAGATCGAAGCGCATGTTGGCAGACGCCCAACCCGTGGCATCAACACAAAAATTTGCTTTTGCAGAAAGAAATTCATCATTATTCCAGGTAATGGGAATTTGAATAATATCTATATAATCCATAAAATTACCTCCGGTCATCTGTAATCCTTTAGTTCCTGTATTATGTGCAGTGGCGGAAACCCATGCATGTGAATAATGAGCGGTCTCGATCAGGATCAAACTATTTATATCAGGTTCTTCAAAACCAATTGTGTCAAATCCAATATTTGAAGGGTTTTTAACCACATACCCGCAGAACATATCGTTTGCATGCAATGTATCCGGGTTATATTCAGTCCATGCAACAATTGTATAACTACCGGGAGCAGAAAGGTCGGCAGTATTAGTATTAGTGAACACATGATTAAACGTCCCATTCGGCATGATTGTATAAGGTATTTGAATTGTATCTCTTACTGGATATCCGCCATTCACGCTGTATGCAAGCACTATGGTTTCACCGGAGGCTAATGAATCACAGCCATAGAATTTCACATCAATATCTACCGGCTCAGCATTGGTCATATGACAAGTCGAAACGGGACCGTTTATTTTGCATACTCCGACATCAATGTTCTGTTGCATTTTATTTTCGAACGTATATCCATTTATGCTGTCATTAAGTGCTAGTGTATCGTTCTTATATTTTACCCGGCAACTAATGGTATGAATTCCAAGTGCAGAAAAATCGGCTGTTGAATGAAAAGTAAAATCAAGTGTATCACCACCGCTCATAGGGTTAAGCAGAATAATAGTATCATTTTTAATTGCACCGCCATCCGCTCTATATGCAACGGGTAAAGTATCTCCTGCGGGAATCACAACACTGTCTCCATTGTATTTTATCTGTGCAGAAATATATTCAACATTCGTATATCCACAATTGGTTAAGGGGTATGTAATATCCAACATCTGGAAATCATTATCCTTACCTTTATATACAATGTAAGCTGCATAAGTTCCAACAGCGTCACTACCATAAGAGATATACATATATCCATTAATACCCCAGCTTGCACCCCATGAATTTCTTAAAATCCAGTATCCTCCGCCGGAAACCGCAGCGCTATCAACCCATCCAACAAGCACAACGGCGTGATCTACAGATGTATCACTTTCAGTAAATATTCCACCTGTATAACTGCTCCATGCATTGCTTGCAGCAACACCAACCCAAATTGGTCCATAATTGTATATGGCATCTTTCATATTGGCATCAGGCGGTATATCATTAGCATTTTCGCCTGGAACGTAGGCGTAACTTTTAATTGTTTCATGATATGTGAAAGGTCCTCCGCATGTTCCGGTAGTTCCATTTCCTAATGAAGTTGTCCATGGATAATCAGATTCATAAACAGCGCCTTTGGGCGCTAACCAATAATCGAGTGGACAACCCCCGCCATTACAGCCAAAATACGCAGTATCACAATTTGTCAGGTATGCTTCCGAAATATCCCTGGTAACGCTATCGGTTATTTTAATATTGCATTCTAAAACTCCGACTCCGGCAAAAGCCCAGCAATCTCCGCACTGCTGTTGGTCTCCTATAGGTGTGCATTGTGAACGCCAATCCCATTTGGAAGGAACTGATTTTGGTGTTGAAGTTATATGCTTAGGCTTTTCTTTCACGGTAGGTGTATAGTTTCCTGTATATTTTCCACCTGATACTACGGTGATAGTATAATTATCAATAGCCGGGTTATTCTTTTCCCACGGACGCCTTAACTCTAACGTAAGTACAGTAGTTCCTTGCGAAGCGCCAACATACCTTAAAATTTGAGTGCCAGACTGGCCAACCATTCTGCCTTTTTTATTTATAAATGTTCCTGAACCGGCATCAGGTATGAAATCACCGTTTCCAATCTGTGCAATTGATTGCTGGATTGTTTTATCAGTAGAAGTAATTGATTCGCACCAGGTATATCCGGCTGATGAAATTCTGGGCAGTTTTACTTCTAATACCTGATCAGTGGAAAGATTGATGGTTTGTCCATTGTTACTTTTTGTAACGTCAACGAAATTTTGGCCATATATGCTATTAGCAAATAATATGGAAACAATTGCGATTAATGATAGCAGTCGATTTTTCATAGAAGTTTTATTTGAGGTTTTTATCATTTAGTTCTTTATTGAGTTTACTTTTTCGGATTCCATAAGTAAAGTAAAATACAAATCCGATAAGCATCCATGCGAGCAATCTCATCCAGTTAGCCCAGCCAAGCCCGAAGACCATAGCTCCGCAAACAATTATTCCAAGAATGGGTATTAATGGTACAAACGGTGTCTTGAACTGTCTTTGCAGTTCAGGGCTTTTCACTCTCATAATCCACACTCCCGCACATACCAGAATAAATGCAAACAATGTACCTATGCTTGTCATATCGCCAACAATATCCTGAGGAACAAAGCATGCAAAAACGCCTACAAACAGGAAAAACAGCATATTTGATTTATAAGGAGTGCGGTATTTTTTATGGACATCGGAAAATATTTTTGGCACTAATCCGTCCCTGCTCATGGAATAAAATACACGCGATTGTCCGTACAGCATCACCAGTATAACAGAAGAAAATCCTGCAAGAATAGCCACAGTAACAAGTTTTGCAAGCCATCCGTATCCTGTCATGTAAGTTTGAATGGCATAAGTTACAGAAGCTTCTTTTCCTGCTGTTCTGAAATCATTAATACTGGCAACACCTGTGAGTACATATGAAAATAAAATATACAATATCGTGCATATTGCTAATGAGCCGAGAATGCCTATGGGCATTGCTTTCTTCGGATTTTTAGTTTCCTGGGCAGCCGTAGATACGGCATCAAAGCCTATGAAAGCAAAGAATACGACTCCGGCAGCGCCAAGTATTCCTAATATTCCGCCAAAATTATGCGGTACGCCCTGATCATCTACAAAAGTAGTTGCTTCAGGAATCAGAGGTGTGTGATTTGCAGGATTGATAAACGACCAGCCAAAAACGATAAACAGTATTACAATCGTAACCTTAGTAACAACGATGATCGCATTGACCAAAGAAGATTCCTTCGCTCCTCTTATCAGAAGAAGTGTAAGTAGAAATACGATAAACAGTGCAGGAATATTAATTATACCATGCGCTATAATTTCGCCACCGCTATTCCGAAGCGCTTCAAACGGTGAATGGCTTAATTCATACGGGATTCGTAAATCGAAATATCCTAATAATTTGTTTAAATATTCGCTCCATGCAATGCTCACTGTGGCGGCGCCAAGAGCATACTCCAGAACAAGATCCCATCCGATAATCCATGCCACCATTTCGCCCATAGTCGCATAAGAATAGGTATATGCGCTCCCTGAAATTGGAATCATTGATGCAAATTCCGCATAACATAAGCCTGCAAAAGTGCAACCAATTCCCGCGATAATAAAGCCGATTGTAACTGATGGACCTGCATTGTTGGCAGCAGCAGCAGCAGTACGAACAAATAAACCTGCACCTATAATAGCTCCAATTCCAAGCGCGATAAGGCTTACCGCTGTCAGGGTTCTTTTAAGTCCATGACCATCATCGGCTGTTTCTTCCATCAGCCGTGGAATAGACTTAGTAATAAATAATCGTTTTGCCATTTTTACGAAATTGATAAACCCATCTAAATTTCTTTACAATATTATAAAAAATATCTCATCGAAAAAAATACCGGATATTTTATAATAAATTTACCTTTGTAAAACTATTGCGAAATATAAAAGTATCCAATTGAAGCAATTTTTCAAAGATTATTTTTCATTCAACAAAAGAGAACGCAACGGCTTACTTATACTGTTGCTTATGCTGGTGATCATCATTATTGCTCCTTATGTAATACCCGTGTTTATTCAAAAAGAGAATGTTGATTTTTCTGCTTTCAGGAAAGACATCGCAAAGTTTGAAAGATCACTGAAGGAAACGACGGAAGAAAACAAGGACAGTTTTAAGTACAAAGAATTCGACTATAATAATGTTAATCGTTCTGTTGCTGAAAATATGCTGCATCCCTTCAATTTTAATCCCAATAATCTTCCTGCAGAAAAATGGAAAGAAATGGGATTAAGTGATAAGCAAATCAAGATCATAAAAAATTTTGAAGCAAAAGGCGGCAAATTCTTTAAAAAAGAAGACCTGAAAAAAATTTACGGAATAACAGAAAGTGATTATACTGTACTTGAACCATACATTTCAATTCCTGATAAAAATAAGGCTTTTGATAAAAAAGAAAAGGTAATATACATAAATGATAAGAATACAGAAATCATTGAATTGAATTCAGCCGATACTACCGATCTTAAAAAGCTAAAAGGAATTGGTTACTGGTATGCAAAAAAAAATCTCGTCTATCGCAACAAATTAGGCGGATTTTATAAAAAAGAACAGCTCATGGAAGTAAACGGGATGGATAGCTCCCGCTATGCAGGGTTTATAAGTTATGTTTCGGTAAATTCCTTTCTGATCACCACAATAAACATTAATACCGCGTCGTTTGAAGAACTTAAACCGCACCCATACATAGGATACAATATTGCGCTTTCCATTATTAACATAAGGAATGTACATGGCAAATTTGCAAGCGTTTCCGATATTAAAAAATCTGCCCTGATAACTGATAAAATTTATGAAAAGATATCTCCGTATTTAACGGTAAACTAAAAAAATATTTTTTATAAAACATTAATAAAATTAATACTTTAGCAAAAAAAATCAACGATATGGAACAACAAATAAAACTTAAACATCCCAAAGGATTATACTTAATTTCTTTTGTAGCAATCTGGGAAAGGTTCAGTTATTATGGAATGCGGGCATTCCTTATTCTTTATATGGCAAATGATATACTTAACCCTGCAAATAAAGATTCGCATCTTGGAGGATTGGGCATCGACAGGGGTACTGCAGGTATTATTTATGGAATCTTTACAGGGATGTGTTATTTTTTATCCCTGCCAGGAGGCTTTATCGCCGATAGATACCTGGGGAAAAGACGTTCCATCTTAATTGGTGGTTTCCTTATTATGTTCGGACTTTTCACCCTTGCATTAGATCAGGGGAAAGGTTTATTTTTTACAGGTTTGACTTTATTAGCGATTGGAAATGGATTTTTTAAGCCATCTGCATCTTCTATGGTTGGTGATCTGTATGAGCAAGGAGATAAAAGAAAAGATAGCGCCTATACTATCTTTTATACTCTTTTTAATGGTGGCGCCTTTCTGGCTCCGATAATTATTGGATTACTAAATGAAAAGGCATATCAATACGGCTTTATGACTGCCGGATTTGGTATGATGTTAGGCTTAATCGCGTACATTTCAGTAGGGCAAAAATATTTAGGAGATTTAGGGAAACATGCAATACACAAGCAAAATATCAAAAACAAAGTTGAAAAGATACCATTAACAAAACAAGAAAAAAACAGAATTGGAGTAATCTTTATTGTGATATTTTTTGTAACATTCTTCTGGATGGGTTTTGAACAGGCGGGTGGTACATTTAATCTTTATGCTAAAGATTTCATAAATAGAAAAATTTGTGGCTGGGAAATACCTACCGAATGGTTTCAGTCAATTAATCCTTTCCTGATTTTAATTTTCGGAATCCCTTTTTCAGCATTATGGTTGTACCTCACAAAAAAAGGCAAAAATCCTTCAATACCGGTAAAAATGGGGCTTGGAATGATTGTCCTTGGACTTGGTTTCCTTTTTATGATAGGAGCTGTTCTGCAGCGGGGGGGAGATAATTCGGACACAACTGTTAAAGCAAGTTTAATTTTCTTAGTAATGACATATTTGTTTCATACTATTGGAGAACTTTGTGTTTCACCTATAGGGCTATCGATGGTTTCAAAATTAGCGCCTGTGAGAATGGCCACCTTGTTTATGGGAACATGGTTTTTTAGTATCTTTTTAGCTAATTTCCTGGCAGGTTTCATGGTACAGTTTGTTGAACGTTTCGGGACTATGACAATTTTTGTCAGCATCGCTTCTTTTGTCGCATTACTTGGAATTATAATACTTTTAATGTCTAAGAGATTAGTGAAGATGATGCATGGAATAGTATAAGCATTGATGTTTTTTGAACGAAAAAAAGTAAAACTTATTTATGATAAAACTTATAAAATATACGGCGATTCTGGTACTTTCCACTTTCATCGGACCACGTTTATTTTCTCAGAATACCGTCGTTGAAAAGATCAAATGGCACAGTTTTGAAGAAGCTGTAGCGTTAAACAAAGAAAGTCCGAAAAAAGTTTTTATTGATTTATATACCGACTGGTGCGGCTGGTGCAAACAGCTTGACAAAACCACATTCAGCGACACAACTATCATACGTTTAATGAATAAATATTTTATCGCCGTCAAGTTTAATGCAGAAAGAAAAGATACAATCATTTTTAATAATTACACTTTTGTAAACCCAAATCCCACCGGTTTCCGCTCACCGCACCAATTGGCAAGTTCATTGCTTAAAGGCAGGATGTCGTACCCTTCTATGACATTCCTTGATGAAAAGATGCAGATGGTTACGTCTGTTCAAGGTTACATGAAACCACAGGATCTGGAGCCGATCCTCGCATACTTTGCACAGGACAAATACCTGAAGATGACATATGACACCTTTAAATTGTCGTACAAAATAGAATCAACCGGCACCGCTAAAGTTGCCACCCAAGCTGTTATTATGAATAAGGTTAAATTTGACGCAGGGCAATCAACGATAAAGGAAATCGCATATCCTCAACTTGACAGTATGGTTGTGGTAATGAAGAATAATGTAAATATGAAGATTGAAATAAATGGATTTACTGACAATACAGGCAACACAACAACCAATAAAATCATTTCTGAGAAACGAGCCAAAGCAGTATATGATTACTTTGTAGCAAAAGGAATTGAAGCTGCCAGAATGACTTATGCAGGTTATGGTTCGATCAATCCCATAGCCGATAACACCACAGCAGAAGGCCAAAAGCGAAACAGGCGAATTGAAATAAAAATTTTAAGCAAATAAAAAAGCGTCAAATGACGCTTAATAATCATGGGTGGAAGATGGGGCTCGAACCCACGACCCTCAGAACCACAATCTGATGCTCTAACCAGCTGAGCTACATCCACCGTTTATTAACGGATGCAAATTTAGAAAAATTCCGGTAAAAAAACAAACACTTTCTTAAATAACTGATGTTACGCATATATTATTTTTTTATTAGTGTCACTCAGAGCCAGCCATTGCGTGGGCTTATGAGGAAGCGGCTGTGTCGAAGAGTGACTATGTATTGGTCGGGCTTCCCTGCCTGAACTGCCGTTACGGCAGGCAGGGACTCGTCCCGAAAGAAGGACGGCTCTGCCTGACCTCTAAATTTTGTATTCATTTATTATGTTTGCGTAACATCAGTTAAATAAAACTAAATTTGTAATTTATATCACAAAACATTTTTTTGGAAAATAATATAAAAATCAAAGTGCTTTTTATTTCCAGCTGGTATCCGAACAGGGTTAGACCAACACTGGGAAATTTTGTTCAGAAGCATGCCGAAGCTGTTTCGCTTTATGCTGATGTAACAGTTTTACACGTTTGTTTTGATGATAATTTACATGATAAAAATCCGGAAATTTTGTCTGAGGAAATAAACTCCATAAAAACCATATATATTTATTGTAAAAAGAGCGGTAATATATTGATTCGTTTTTGCAGGTATTTGAATGCATACAGCAAGGGCATTAAAATGATCACAGAACAACAAGGCGCTCCTGATATAGTTCATGCGAACATATTATTCCCTGTAGGGCTGGTGTTTTGTTTTTTAAATACGTTCAAAAAAATTCCTTTTGTAATTACAGAAAATTGGACAGGCTATCAGCCGGAAACTCATACAAAAATCGGATTCGTCCAAAAATATTTTTCAAAAAGAATTGTTAAAAAGGCATCAATGGTTCTACCGGTGTCCGAAGATCTGAAAAATGCTATGATAGCATTAGGATTTAGAGGGAATTACAGGGTTTTGCCTAATGTTGTTAACACTACATTGTTTTCGATAGTTCAGAAAAAAAATACTTCTATTAAAAAGATACTGCATATTTCATCGTTTGTTGATGCGCATAAGAATATTTCGGGCATACTGAGAGTGATAAAAAAACTTTCGGAGATAAGACAGGATTTTTCGCTGCATTTTATCAGCGATGGGAACCAGGAACCCTTTATCGTTCAAGCAGAAAACATGACACTGCTTAACAGGCATGTATTTTTTCACGGCGAAAAAAAAACGGATGAAGTAGCAAAAATGATGCAGCAGTCAGATTTCCTGTTATTGTTCAGCAATTATGAGAATCTTCCATGTGTTATTGTTGAGGCTTATTCCTGCGGATTACCTGTTATTTCAACAGATGTGGGAGGCATCAGCGAACATCTTACCGACAAACATGGTATTATTATTAAACAAAAAGATGAAGAAGCCCTTTTACATGCAGTTAACAAAATGCTTGATAATGCAGACACTTATGATAAAAAATTTCTGCACGAATATGCCTTAAATAATTTCAGTTATGAAAGCGTAGGTAAAAAATTTCTGGATGTTTACTCAGAAATACTAAACCGATAAGGAATGTTAAAAAAAATAATAAATACGTTCAGCGCCAGGCTGCTTACAGCCATAATCAACCTTTTTATTGCCATTGCTATTTCACAATACCTTGGGGCAACAGGAAAGGGAGAGCAGGGAATTATTATCACTACTATTGTACTAATACTTATTTTTTCGAATTTAATCGGAGGACCATCAATTGTTTATCTTGTACCAAGGTATCCTTTATCATGTCTGATTATTCCTTCCTACATCTGGTCGATATTTGTGAGCGCAGTATTTTTTGTTCTGATGAAAAGTATAAACATCATCAACACAGAATATATTTTACATGTAACTCTGCTCACTGCAATTAATTCATTTGCATCCATAAATCAGTCTATCCTGTTAGGCAAAGAGCGCATAAAAACAAACAATTATATCAGTTTGCTGCAGGCTGCTTTGATCATCGGCACACTAATAATATATTTTTATTTCTTGGGTAAACCTGAAATACTGTCGTATATAAAAGCCCTGTATTTCAGTTTTGGCGTAAGTTTTATTTTGAGTTTTTATTTTATTGTTCCTTTTCTGAAAAATAAAAATGCAGCCAAACAGGACAATAGTTTTCGTGATGCACTTAAAGGACTTGCCAAATATGGAATATGGAACCAGATCGGAAACATAGCCCACATGCTCAGCTTTCGCGGCAGTTATTATTTCATCGAATATTTCAATGGAGCAAAAGATGTAGGCATTTATTCGAACGGAGTTTCACTTATTGAGTCGGTATGGCTTATCAGTTCAAGTATTACGCTGGTTCAATATTCCCGCATCGTAAATTCGGAGAATGATTCTTATTCACAAAAGCTCACCATAAACCTAATCAAAATCAGCCTGTTCCTTACTTTTATCGTACTAATCCCCTTGATACTTCTGCCCTCTGGTTTTTATATTTTTATATTTGGACGTGAATTCGGAAGTATTAACCAAGTGATGTGGACACTTGCACCCGGCGTGCTCATTTTTAATATCACCTTTTTAGCAGGACATTATTTTTCAGGTACAGGGAAGTACCACATCACTGCGTTTGTAATGCTGGCAGGACTTATTGTAACCATTGCCTGCGGACTGCTTCTGATACCGGTTTATGGAATCATTGGCGCCGGCATTACAACCTCAATTTATTACAGTGTAACCGCTATCATTATTGCCTTTCTATTTTCGCGCAGGGCAAAATGCAGCATTTTTGACTTGCTGCCTAAATGGAGAGATGTAAATTCTTATTACAAAGAATTGATTTTATTTATAAAGAAAGACAAACAGCGCTATGAATAAATTTAGGTAATTTTTTTATTAAATTTTTAATTTGATTTTAAATTTATTTATTAACTTTGCATCTTGTTATAAAAAAAACCATTTATTTTTTAAACTAAAACCAAATTAAAATGAAAAAAATCTTACTAATCACATTAGTATTGGGGGTGGGAATATCCTCATTATTTGCTCAGAAAAACATGGGAATCATCCCTGCTCATTTAAAAAACCAAACTGCGATCAGAATGCAGGGCGCTGTTGATCTACCCATAAGCCCAATTGCAGTGGAAAATCCGTATGTTGCGCCTCAGCCAAACAAAGTCGCTCATAAAGTTACCGGCAATTCTATTTCAAAGACCCAAAATGCCCTTGCCGTTTCAGAAACCATTATCGGGACTACAAGATATGACCTTCAGACAAACACGTCGGTTCAAAACAGATTATTTGTACATCCGGATGGCACCATCGGGGCTACTTTTACATATGGACAACTCGATGCTGCTTTTTCTGACAGGGGAACCGGCTACAACTATTTTGACGGGGCAACATGGGGAGCTCAACCGACAGCCAGGATTGAAACTGTCCGTAATGGTTGGCCTTCTTACTGCCCACTTGGTGCCGGCGAACTTGTAGTTTCACATAATGGATCTACCGGACTTCAGATAACATCCCGCGCAACAAAAGGCACCGGAACATGGAATGAATCTGTTTTAGTCGGACCAACAACATCTGGCGGTACAACAGCATTACTTTGGCCCAGAGTTATTACTTCAGGTAACACTATACATATTATTGCCTGTACTGATCAGGCTCCAACTGGGTCCGTTTATACTTATGAAGGACTTCAGTTAGCATTAGTATATATCAGATCCACCGATGGTGGAACGACATGGGATGCACCACTCATTCTTCCGGGTATGGATTCAGCATCTGTTGTAAACCAATTTGTCAGCGGTTTTGGTGGCGATTCGTATGCATGGGCGCTACCTAAAGGTGATACGATAGCATTTGTTGTTGGATCCGAATGGGGTGGACTATTTATAGAAAAATCAACTAACGGAGGAAATACATGGACAAAAATCCCTGTTTATACTGTTCCAACATTTACATCTTTCCCCACTCCAACAATTCCTACAGTTGACGGGTCTGTTGCAATTGCGTTAGACAATAGTGGAAATGCTCATGTTTGTAGCGGTAGAATGAGAGTAAACGCTACTACTATCGACAGTACGTTTTATCTCCCTTACACTGATGACTTAATATATTGGCACGAAGGAATGCCTGTAATAGACACCACCACGCTTTCCGATGATGCAGCATTATATGCAGCCGGTAATTTGGTCGGTTATATGCAGGACTGGAACGGAAATGATACTATCGACTTCCCGGTAGTAGGAAGCGGTCAATGGCCTTTCGGAGGATATTACCTTTCCATGTCTTCCATGCCACAGATTGCTATAGATGGCAACAACGTATATGTAACTTACTCTTCCTGCATGGAAACAAAAACACTTCCAGGCGCCAATCCGAATGAACAGCTTTACAGGCACATTATGTTTACGAACTCCGATGATGGTGGTATTACTTGGGATAGTGTTACTGTTGACCTTAATTCTGATATCATGCATGATTATGACGAATGTGTTTTTGGA
>JBBAAT010000013.1:0-19076 GCA_041658145.1 Bacteroidales bacterium
CTATTTTCTTTTTAACTTCTTCGCTGAAGACCCTGCGCTGTTTTAAACTTTCTTTTTTTCTGTATTTTTTTTTCATAGGATAACCATTTTTAGATTATTTTTGGTCAACCTATTTCAGTCACGGACATTTGGGGCTTTTAAAGAATGTACAATTTTATCCCGTTTGCAGTATAGAATCTATTGGAGAAAGATTGAACATTTTAGGATATTTTGCAGTTTTTGTTCTGTAAAAATCTTCAATAAATTTAAAGTCTTCTTCAAAATTACCGGTCGGATATAATACAGGACCAATTCCACCCTCTTTTTTACCATAGTCAACATAGCTAAGAACAATCGGTACTTTTGCATTTATTGCAATATGATAGAACCCTTTTTTCCAATTCTCAACGTATTTACGGGTTCCTTCCGGGGTAATGATAAGAAATAAATTTTCTTTTTCTTTGAACATCTTGCTAATAGCAATTACCATGTTGTTGCTCCTGCCTCTGTCTACAGGAATTCCGCCTAATGTTTTGATAATGCTTCCTAACGGGAATTTAAACATTTCTTTTTTAATAAGGAAAGAAATTCTTTTTATACCAAAGTTGTAAAACCCGGCGCGTCCGATAATAAAATCCTGATGGGATGTGTGAGGAGCGGCAATAATTACACACTTCTTTAATCCTTCAGGAAAGGAGCCTGTTATTTTCCACCCGATGAGTTTTAAATATATACGGGAAATTAGCCTGAGCATGAATTTTTGTAAATGTGCGCAAAATTAGAAATTCAGAAGAAATAAACATAATTAAGAGGTTGTTTAAATTTCATATCTTAAATTTAGTAATTTAATGATATTTTTCTCGAAAATCAATTTGTTTACCCCAAACCCTAAAGGGTGCAAATTGATTTTCAACACACTCTTTAGGGCAGGGGCAGATGTTGAAAATCAACAACCTGTAAAATATTTAATAAAATTTAAACAGTCTCTAAGTCTATTCCGAAAAATCAAATATTGAAGTTTGTGTTCTGCAATTTTTAACTTTGCACTTGAGTAAGAATTATTATTGCAGTGAGGAAAAACCTTTCATATATACTTTTTTTGTTGATAACATGTAGTGTGTTTGTTTCATGCAAAATCACAAGTACCCTTAAAGATGACGAATACTTTCTGAAGAGAAACGTCATCGAAATGGACAATGATAAAATCTCCAAATCTGATATTTATAGTTATATCAAGCAAAAAACGAATCGAAAATTTTTGGGGTTTATTCAGCTTCGTCTTGCAATTTATAATTTCGCAATAAAAGGGGAAAAAGTCAGCAAATTTGATTCTTATCTTATAAGAACTTTTGGAGAACCGCCTGTGATTCTCGATACTTTATTGACTTATAAGTCTGTTAAACAAATAAAACTTTATCTCAATTCAAAAGGATATCTCAACTCGCAGGTAGAAAAGAATATTATTTATAAAAAGAAAAAAGCAACTATTAAATATATAATAAAGTCTGCCGAACCTTATCGTATAAGAAATATCAACTATTCTATAGATAATGATGGCTTCAGATCGCAGGTGATCAATGATACGGTTAATTCATTAATTAAAACGGGGGATAATTATGATGCTGATGTGTTTCAAAGTGAACGGGAAAGGATTACAACCAACCTGAAGAACGATGGATATTATTACTTCGCTAAAGAATTCATTTCGTATAACGTTGACAGTGCGTTTGGAAACCATAAATTAGATATTACAATGGAAATAAGGGATCCTGTTGTTAAATTAAAAGAATCCCCAACAGGCGGGACGGATTCACTGATTAAAGTTCCACATAAGCGCTATCTTATCAATGACATCAATATATTCACAGATTTCAGCTCTCTTGATATAGATACAACTAAGTACAAGAAATATTCTTACTTAGCATCTCCGCGAAAAAAATCGGCTGTTCCTGCTGTTTATAATTTTCTGTACAAAGATACGTTGAGGATAAGGCCAAAAACGATTACTCAATCCATATTCTTTAAGCAGGGCGACTATTTTAGTCTGAAAGATGTTGATCAGACTTACACCGGCTTAATGGATTTAAGAATGTTCAAGTTTGTAAACATCCAATTTAATCCCGCAGATGCGGGACCATCCGACTCTTCGAAAATCGCACAAAACCTGTTAGATTGTAAAATCCAATTGACAAGGACTCCGATACAATCATTTTCTATTGAAACAGAAGCTACAAATTCTTCCGGAAACCTTGGTGTGGCTTTCAATACGGTGTATCAGAACAAAAACGTTTTCAGAGGCGCTGAAATTTTCAATTTTAAGATACGTGGCGCGATGGAAATCCAAAAGATTCCTGGCGAAAAGAATTCCCAGACAAATATTCAGCAAATTCTCCCGTTTAATACTATTGAAACAGGCGCTGAAGCGGGTTTTGTTATTCCCAAATTTATGATACCTGTTAAACAGGAACGTTTTCCGAAAAGATTTAACCCGAAAACTATCATTAATACAGGAATAAACTACCAAAAGCGGCCAGACTATACACGTTACATTTTAAATGTTTCGTATGGTTTTGAATGGAAGGAGTCGCAGTTTAAAAAACATATCGTTTATATGCCTGAAGTTAATTCCGTGAAGATTTATCCGACAATTCATTTTGATAGCATTATAAATTCCCTCAATGACCCTAAGATAAAGAATAGTTACAAAGACCACCTGACAATGGCTTTTAAATACAGTTTTATCTATAACAACCAGCAGGTAAACAAGAATAAAAACTTTTCTTATCTCCGCCTTAACTTTGAAACATCAGGTAATATCCTGAGAGCTATTAATAAAACCTTAAACAATTACCGGTTTGCCGACGGAAGCTACACTATGTTCCACATCAGGTATGCTGAATATTTAAGAGCAGATGCTGATTACAGGCGATATTTTAATTTTAACGATTTAACCAAGCTTGTTTTCAGGGCTACGTTCGGATACGGGCTTGCTTACTGGAATTCTACTGTTTTGCCATTTGAAAAAAGTTTCTTCGCCGGCGGCGCTAACGGCATCCGTGCATGGCGAATTTATTCTCTGGGACCTGGCGGTTATAATAACCCTGCGATGATCGATCTGAACCGGACCGGTGATATAGATATTGAAAGCAATTTAGAATATAGATTTCCGATTTATGGTTTTTTTAAAGGAGCGTTTTTTGTTGATGCAGGAAACATCTGGTTAAATAAAAAAAATCCGCAAATGCCCGATGCCGAATTTAAATTGGATAGATTCTACAAGGAATTTGCTATTGGTGGAGGCTTTGGAGTAAGGTTAGATTTTAATTTTTTTATTATGCGTCTTGATGCTGCTATTCCTTTTAAAGACCCATCCAAGCCGGAAAATAATCGGTGGGGACTGAATGGGCATGTTAATTTCAACCTTGGTATTGGTTATCCTTTCTGATCGTGCTAAATAGAGCCTGTCTGTGATGTCAGCGATTTTTGAAATAATTAATTTGAGAACAAGGATTATTCACAAATTATTTTATTTTTTAAGGTGTTCGTGATCGCTTCGCTAAGTTAACGATTTTAGATTTCTGATTTTTAAATACTTCTAAAATCATAAATCAGTGTTCCTTGTTCTTAAATCAAAAACAATATACATTACAGACAAGTGCTAAATAGAGTCCGTCAATAAAGTAAATAAAATGAAAATCATCGTTTACCCAACTATGGGTTAATCAAAAAAATGCAAAAATTGATTTGTTTGTATTAAAAAAAGCAGTATCTTTGCAGCCATATTTAAGATTGTAATAAAATAACAGTAACATTATGTATTTAACTAGTGAAAAAAAGAAAGATTTTTTCAAAGAATTTGGCAACTCTGAATTTGATACAGGCTCTCCGGAAGGGCAGATTGCTTTGTTTACTCACCGTATCTCTCATCTTACCAACCACCTTAAAATAAACAAAAAAGATCTTGGTACGCAGAAAGCCCTGGTGGATATGGTAAGTAAAAGAAGACGTCTTCTTGATTACCTTAAGAAGATCGAAATAGACCGTTACAGGACTATTATTAAAAAACTTAGTATCAGAAAGTAATAAGGAAACTTTACATATTGAAAAAAGGCAATTCCGGAATTGCCTTTTTTTGTATTTGATCTGAATTAAATGAATGTTACATAAAACCCTTAATGTTATAGTCATGGTGAGTCCCGAAAATATCTGGATCAAACTATACTGCCTTAATATTATTTGACCGTAATTTTATACATGTCGATCTTTCTGCTTCCCCGACAAATCGGGTCAGGCGTTCAGGGTTACCACAAAATAGAGTTTTATTCAATTTTGTGAATAATTCAGATTCATGAGATAATTCAAAATTTAAATCAATTAATATATTTTTATGAAAATTGGAATACAAAAATCATTTGATCTCGGTGATGGAAGAATCGTCACTATCGAAACAGGTAAATTGGCCAAACAGGCCGAAGGTTCTGCGGTTGTAAGAATGGGTGATACCATGTTGCTTGCCACTATTGTAACTAAAAAAGAGGCTGCTGAAAATGTTGATTTTCTGCCTTTATCAGTGGATTACCAGGAAAAATATGCTGCTGCAGGTCGTTTCCCGGGAGGTTTCTTTAAAAGAGAGGCTCGTCCTTCAGAGTACGAAATACTTATCTCAAGGTTGGTAGATCGCGCGTTGCGTCCGCTTTTCCCTGCCGATTACCATGCAGAAACACAGGTGCAGATATCACTTATATCAGCGGATAACAATATCATGCCTGATGCATTGGCTTGTCTTGCTGCTTCAACAGCCATTGCTGTATCGGATATTCCTTTCAACGGACCTATTTCAGAAGTGAGGATTGCCAGAATAGATGGAAAATTCGTGATAAACCCAACCTTTACTGAGGTAGTAAATGCGGACATTGATATTATGGTTGCTGCTTCCATCGAAAATATCGTGATGGTTGAAGGCGAGATGAAAGAAGTGTCGGAAGTTGAAATGGTCGAAGCCTTGAGAGTTGCGCATGATGCGATAAAGATACAATGCAAAGCCCAGCTTGAACTGGCAGCTATGGTTGAGAAAGCAAATCCCAAAAGAGAATATTGTCACGAGGAAAATGACGAAGAACTAAAAAAAACTATTTTCGATGCAACCTACTCAAAAGTGTATGCCTTTGCAAAATCAGGTAACAAGAATAAACATGAAAGAGGTGAAACTTTTGAAGCAATAAAGAATGAATTTATAGAAAGTCTTCCAGAAGAAGAACGTGATACTAAAAAACCATTGATCGACCGTTATTATCACGAAGTGGAGAAGAAAGCTATGCGCAATATGATCCTTGATGAAAGAGTTCGTCTGGACGGAAGAAAACTTGATGAGATACGTCCTATTTGGTCAGAAGTGGATTATCTGCCCGCTGCGCACGGTTCTGCAATTTTTACAAGAGGAGAAACTCAATCACTTACATCTGTTACCCTTGGTACAAAGTTGAATGAACAGGTGATTGATGGCGCGGTAATAGAGGGTAGGATAAAATTTATTCTTCATTACAATTTCCCCTCATTTTCTACCGGTGAAGTAAGGTCAAACAGGGGAACCAGCCGCAGGGAAATAGGCCATGGCAATTTAGCTATGAGATCTCTTAAAAACATGCTTCCATTAGCTGACGTTAACCCATATACAGTGAGAATAGTTTCTGATATCCTTGAATCAAACGGTTCTTCATCTATGGCAACTGTTTGTGCCGGAACACTCGCATTAATGGATGCCGGTGTTAAAATAAAAAAACCGGTATCAGGTATTGCAATGGGACTGATTACAGACCCTGAAACTAAAAAATATGCCGTACTTTCTGATATTTTGGGGGATGAAGATCACCTTGGTGATATGGATTTTAAGGTTACCGGGACAAAAGATGGTATCACGGCTTGCCAGATGGATATTAAGATTGATGGACTTTCTTATGAGATACTGATGGAAGCATTGCTGCAAGCAAAAACCGGAAGGTTACATATTCTTAACGAAATGGGGGAAACCATTACAGAACCGAGAGCAGATTACAAACCTCACGTGCCACGAATTGAAAAGATGAGTATTCCTAAGGAATTTATCGGGGCAGTGATCGGACCTGGCGGAAAGATCATTCAGGAACTTCAGAAAGATACCAATTCTACGATCATTATTGAAGAAGTGGGAGAATACGGTATAATCGATATTTTTGCCGCAGATAAAAATTCAATTGAAGCTGCTAAGGATAGAATAAGAAAAATCATTGCTGTTCCTGAAATTGGAGAAGTATATATGGGCACTGTTAAGAATATCATGCCCTTTGGCGCTTTTGTGGAAGTTTTACCTGGAAAAGACGGTTTGTTACATATTTCCGAAATAGAATGGGGGCACGTAACTCAAGTGGAAGATGTGCTGAAAGTGGGTGATAAGATCGATGTGAAATTAATTGATATTGATAAGAAAACCGGCAAAATTAAACTTTCCAGGAAAGTATTGCTGCCTCGTCCTCCAAAAGAACAGAAGGATTAATGTAACAAAAACTTAACTACTTACGTAATAACCTTGCTTTTATCAACAAAAGATTAAATGCGACAGTTAAAAATTACAAAGCAGGTAACTAACAGGGAAACCGCTTCATTGGATAAATACCTTCAGGAAATCGGGAAGGTGAATCTGATAACGGCAGAGGAAGAAGTTGCTTTGGCTCAACGCATCAGGCAGGGCGACCAGGTGGCTCTGGAAAAACTTACCAAAGCCAATCTGCGTTTTGTTGTTTCCGTTTCCAAGCAATACCAGAATCAGGGGTTAAGCTTACCCGACCTTATCAATGAAGGCAACCTTGGTTTGATAAAAGCAGCACAACGTTTTGATGAAACAAGAGGATTTAAATTCATTTCGTATGCTGTGTGGTGGATTCGTCAGTCTATCCTTCAGGCGCTTGCCGAACAGTCGCGTATTGTGAGGCTTCCCTTAAACAAGATAGGTGCGATAAATAAGATCAATAAGGCATTCTCTCAATTAGAACAGGCTTACGAAAGAGAACCGAATCCCGATGAAATTGCCGACCTGCTTGAAATATCCGAAGGAGAAGTAAAGGAATCGCTGAGAAATTCAGGACGCCATGTTTCCATGGATGCGCCTATCATTCATGGTGAAGAAATAAACATGTACGATGTGTTGAAAAACGACGATTGCTCCACACCCGAAACAGATTTGCTCTATGATTCGCTCAGGAAAGAAATTGACCGTGCAATTTCTACGCTTACACCAAGAGAAGCCGATGTGATCCGTTATTATTTCGGGCTCAGCGGCGAACATGCGCTCACACTTGAAGAAATAGGAGAGAAGTTCGACCTGACAAGGGAACGCGTGCGACAGATAAAAGAAAAAGCTATCAGAAGGTTGAAACATACTTCAAGATGTAAAATACTGAAAACCTACTTATAGGCTGATGTTACGCAAACGGTACGTCATTGCGAGGAGGTACGACGAAGCAACTTAGCGAAGCGATCTCACGAACACCTTTAAAAATATAAATAATTGTGAGTAATCTTATAAAAAATGAACCGAGGCGGATGTATATATCTATATGAAGAAGTTTTGGATTGGTAAAGATTGCTTCGGGTTGCTTAGAGCAACCCTCGCAATGACGAGCAAGCAAAATGTGTTTCTGCGTAACATGAGTTATTGAATTATATTTTTTTTTACATGAACCATCTAATAGCGCCTTCCATTCTTTCGGCAGATTTCGCGAA
Source organism: Bacteroidales bacterium (assembly GCA_041658145.1). Classification (GTDB taxonomy): domain Bacteria; phylum Bacteroidota; class Bacteroidia; order Bacteroidales; family CG2-30-32-10; genus JBBAAT01. The sequence continues at coordinate 7,735 of JBBAAT010000013.1, forward strand.
TCTGGAAAGAGACATCAAAATGATCAACAGCAGTACAGCCGACTGGTTTCATATTGACGTGATGGACGGAGTTTTTGTTCCTAATATCACTATTGGATTTCCTGTTATAAAAAGAATTAAAAAGATTGCAAAAAAACCACTGGATATACATTTGATGATCGTTCAGCCTGAAAGATATACTGACAAGTTTAAAGATGCCGGAGCAGATATTTTAAGTGTTCATTATGAAGCCGGCGCCAATCTTCACCGTACAATTCAATCCATTAAAACTGCCGGAATGAAAGCGGGAGTAGTTATTAATCCTCATACTCCAGTAAGCGTTCTTGAAGATATTATTGCAGAGGTTGACCTTGTTTGCGTAATGTCTGTAAACCCTGGTTTTGGCGGACAGAAATTTATTGAAAATTCGTATGCTAAGATAATAAACCTTAAAGCTCTTATTGATTCTGCAAAATCCAAAGCCCTCATTGAAGTGGATGGCGGTGTTGACAATACCAATGCAAAAAAACTTCTTGAATGCGGGGCAAATGTGCTGGTTGCCGGAAATTATATTTTTTCTTCGAAAGATCCTGTGAAGACCATTACGGGTTTGAAAAATCTTTAAATTTTTAAGCCGCCTGAATGTACTGCTGCTTTACGTTTTCTAACAACTGTTTTTCTTCTGCTGATACCATCCCATCAATTGCAGCAGCTTTTTCCATGAGCTTAAATATTTTCTGGCGTTTCTTCTGGTCTTCAGGCATCCTGATAATAAGACTTCCGTTCTTTGCCATATCAAACATAGGTTGGATACGATCAACTTTATACCCCCATTTTTTAGCGAGCTTTTGCGCCATATCTAATTCCTGAAGCTCAAACTTGCCATTGGCAGCCATTACCACCAGCACGTTGTTGAATGCATAATCTCTCACATCGTAAAGACTTTCTATCTTGTCAATACCAATGCTTGCAACAAAATCATCTTTATTTTCCTGATAGTAATTTCTGTATTCGGAAACACCAAGAATATCTGTAATGATCCATTCATTCTTTGTGCTGTTAAGTTCAGCTTCGCAATACTGGCATTTTGTGTCAATGGTATCTTTCACCGGGCCACCGCAAGATGGGCAAGAATGTGCATAGAGTGAGCCTTTGGACAAACCATGGTTTACATCCCTGCTCATCAGAACAGTCTCAGTTTTGCTTAAAACCATTGAATCCAGCAATGTGGCTTTTCCGTCTTTCAGCATTACTCTTTGATATGATGACTTGATAGCAATAGAAAGAATATTCTTGTTATCGCTCTGGCTGGCTCCGATCAGTGTAACATCGTTCAGGTAAATCCTGTTATAAACAATGTTGTCCTCGTTAAAATGGCTCAGTCTTTCATATAATTCATCCGATACGAAACGCCTCATGATAGTGGAATCTTTCAGAGTATTTGCAGTGATTATCTGCAGATAACCATTGCTGGCTTTATCTTCGATGTTCTGAATTGAAAAATCTTCATCGGATTTTACAAGCTCATTAACTTTAATGGCAAGTGCAGATTCTTTCGATGCTTTTGGATGAACGCCAATGTAATCATCTGCCTGTGTCATTTCGGAAAGTATCCAGTCGTAATCTCCAAGGTTGGTAATTGTTTTACAATAGCTGCACTGGCTCACATCGCCGGCATTTTTTGGTAACTCCGCTCCGCACTTGGGACAGTTTTGTGAGTCAAAAAGATTGGCTTCTTTAATGCCTCTCTTTTTTATGAATGACCAGTATTCAACAAATTCTTCAGTGCCGCCGGAGTTTAATTGCGGGTATTTTGAACTTATAAATTTATCAACAATAGAGGCATGTATGGCTGCATGAATGATGTCAAAGCGCCCATCGTACTCAATCTTATCAATGATAATATTCTTTACCAGCAGGTTTTCAATGATATTCTTCTGATCAAGGATGTTCATCATTTTAAACTGAATGTTCAGCCGCTGATACATACCGTCGGATATGTATTTACGAACCTTACCCATGTCCTTCAGCATCCAGGCTTCCTGTATCTGGATGAACGCCTGTTTAACTTTTGCCTTGAATGTTTCCACATCGAAGGTTGGATTTTGCTGCATGTAATTTGTAATTACTTTTTGCTTATCCATCATGTTTGCCATGGGAAGCTGATTAAGTACAGTTTGTTGTTTGTTCTTTTTGTTGCCCCACCATCCAAGCAAAATAATAAGTCCGATCACCACAAAATTCCATGGAAACGGGATCATAAATATAATATAAATCAATATACCAATCAGTCCGCCCCCGTCTCCGCCACTTCCACCGCTGCTTCCGCCACCACCGCCGGCACGCGCATAAGTATCAATTGTGTATAACGACATTATCATAAACAGTGCAATAAGAGTAACTGTAATAAGACAATGCTGATTTTTTATAATGAAATTTTTCATATTGAAAATTATTTATAGGTCGGATTTAATAGATTCAAAAATAATAAAATTTCATCTTTATGATAATATAAAATGAAACTTTTTCATGTCTTTGTTTTCTTTAATTTTGCAACAGATTTGATTTAAATGGCAAAAGGGGGAAAAATAAAATTTGTAATAAAGGTCTTACTGCTCCTTTTTCTTTTTTTTATAGCATTTTCTGTAATTCCTGTCATTCTTTATAAATTCCTGCCACCTCCTATAACCCCACTGATGTTACTTCGTGCATTGGATAATATAGTGGATGGCGATTCAATAAAGCTATCATACAAGTGGGTTTCCATTAACGAAATGTCGCCTAATTTATACAATGCTGCTATTGCAGCAGAAGACGATCATTTTATGACACACAACGGATTTGATTTTGACGCGATGCAACAGGCATTTGAATCTAATCAGAAAAATGAGAAGCGTATCAAAGGCGGAAGTACCATAAGCCAGCAAACGGCAAAAAATGTTTTCCTGTGGCCACACCGTGATTATCTGAGAAAAAGTCTTGAAGCATGGTTCACCGTTCTGATTGAATTTATCTGGGGTAAGGAAAGGATCATGGAAGTTTATCTGAATGTAGTTGAATTGGGTGATGGAATTTATGGAGTGGAAGCGGCTTCGCAAAAATATTTAAAAAAACCTGCATCAAAACTTACAAAATACGAAGCTGTTGCATTAATTGCAGTGCTTCCAAACCCGCATATTTATAAGGTGCTTAATCCTTCACCATACACCCGATACTATAAATGGGCTATTGTGAAAAGAATGGGAATGATGCCAAAAGTGGGGTTTAAATAAAATTCAGGTAACTTATTTTCTGCTTCACCTTTGTAGTGAACTATTCATTTATAAAATATTGAACTTTAAACTTTAAAACGTTGAACATTGAACAAATGTTTACAATTTTTTAATACCTAACTCGGCAGCAATCTCATTCACTTTTTCAATAAGTAAAGGCATTACAGGAATCCCTTCTTTTTTTCTGACTGCTTCCATTTCCCTTTCAGGGTCGCCTGGAACTAACACTTTTTCCTGCCCTTCTATAGGTTTGGAATTTCGGAAAGTCAGTATCCATTTATCCATCATCTTTTTAAATTCTTCGGCAGGGCGGAAAGCATCAATTCGCATAGCTCCGAAAAAATGTCCGGTTCCTTTTACATCAGGGTTTTCTTTAACGGGTAAATAAGCAACTATTGGTGGAACCCAGGGTCCATAGCATGCTCCCGAAAGCACAGCAGATAAAATATCTACGATTGAACCAAGACAATATCCTTTATGACTGCCATGTTCATAATCACCGCCGAGAGGGACAATTGCCCCGCCTTGTGTTATAATATTCGGATCATTGCTCGGGTTTCCTGCTTTATCCTGAACGTAACCATAAGGCGCTTTAATTCCTTTTTTATGCATCAGGTCAAGTTTTCCGCGTGCAATAGGTGTTGTGGCAAAATCGGCAACGAAAGCAGGTTGTTTATCAGCCGGAAAGGCAACGGCAATAGGATTTGTACCTAAAAGACGATCAACCGAGAATGTAGGCGCTACAAATGGGTTGGCATTTGTCATAGAAATGCCAATCATGTCATGTTCAAGAGCCATCATTGCATAATATCCGGCAATACCAAAGTGATTGGAGTTGCGCGTTGATACCCAACCTGTACCGCATTGAGAAGCTTTTTTTATTGCAATTTCCATTGATTTTTTACCTGCTATCATTCCAAGGGCGCTGTCCCCATCAATCACTGCAGTGCCGGGAGTTTCGTGAACGATGGTTATATTTGGCTTTACATTGATACGATTATTTTTCCATAAATTGATATAATCAGGAATCCTCAATAATCCATGCGATTCTATGCCTCTGAGTTCTGCGGAAAGCAGCACATCTGCTACGATACATGCGTCATCTTCCGAACAACCTATTCTTAGAAAAAGTTTTTTTACAAAAGCGTAAAGCAACTGGTAACTATACATTGTTGAATGGACTTTTATTAATGGGTTGTTTAAACGTGTCATCCTTAAAGTTGATAAGAAAGAGCGAAGGCATTGAATCCATCTGAACCTTGTGTTCCTTTAATACCCTTTCAAAATTATCTATATTCGTTATCAGCAAATCGAAATGATTGAGAAAAGAAGGATCGGTGTTTTCCAGATTACAGATTGTAACCCTGTCAGGAGAAGGACTGAAACTGCCCGGGACTATTTCCGCAACGCCAGCGGAGTACATAAGAGTTATTTTGCATTCCGAGTTTTTGATCAGACGATCTGAAATATCAATCAGGTTATCAAGATGGATCCTATCGGTCATGATAAGCACATTCTTCATATCTCTCATATCCCGGTCAATAAAAACACCAACATTGCATTTGCATTGTTCCATGATGGAGTTCACTTTTCCGCCTAAGGCATTTTTATCAAATACTGATTTTGCGGCTCCTATCAACAACAAGTTGCATTTTTCATGTTTTGCTGTTTTAATAATTTCCTTAGTAACATCTTCGGTTGTTTTATAAATAGTTTTAAACCCGATATTTAAATCACGCGCAGTTGATTTTATCGGAGCAAAGCTATTGCTTTCATAATTAATTGCGTTTGACTGAGTAATTTCAGTATGTGGCGTAAGGTGCAGTGCAGATACCTTTTGATATGTTTTATCTTTTCCTGATATTGAATATAAAAGTTTCAATAGGGATGCGCCCATTTTAGGATTACCGAATGAAATCAATACATTCAATGCTCTTTTGTCGAAATGTTCAATAATAGCATCTTTCTTCTTTGTCAGGTATTCGACCATGTTAAGCAAAGGACCTGTCATGAAAGTGGTTACAATAGTCATAATCACCAGCATAGTGAATATTTTGGGAGGGAGAATACCTATATCGTAGCCGATATTAAGGACGATAAGTTCCATAAGCCCGCGGGTATTCAATAATATTCCGATAAACAGGGAATCTTTCAAACTTTGCCTGGTGAAACGGGCAGCGATAAAACTACCGCCGAATTTTCCGGTAACGGCAAAAAGAATAATAAGCCCGCAGGTGGTCCACAGGTTACCTTCTGTTAACAGTCCGATCTGAGTGCGGAGACCTGTGAATACGAAGAAAATAGGAAGTAAAACAACTAAGCTGAAGTCTTCGATTTTTTCAGCCATAATTTTTTTAAAATGATATCTTTGAGGCATGATCACACCGGCAAGGAAACCTCCAAACAGAGCTTTAATACCAATAATTTCGGTAAAAAATGCAGAAAGAAATAGAATAAGAAAAACAACCGCAATAATCCTTTTGCTGATAATTTCTTTTGTAATATAAACAGAGCCGATTTTTTTCATTATGGGTTGCATAAATAAAAGCATAACCATAATGTAAGCAACCGCCATCAATATAGTGAATATCGCATTTATAGGATTTCCTGCCTGAATTATTGCAATGATAGTTGCAAGAATGCACCATGCTGTGAGGTCGTCAATAGCTGCAATGGTAATGATTGTTTTGCCAAAATGTGTTTTAGTCAGTCCTCTTTCCTGTATGATTCGCGCTAGCACCGGAAAAGCGGCTATGCTCATGGCAATCCCTATAAATAATGCAAAACCGGTAAAGTTTGAATGCAAAGGCGCATAAGATTCAAAAAGAATGTAGGCAAGGCAAACGCCTAAAAAGAAGGAAAAGATAATACTTGTATGGCTGATTATCAATGCTGATTTTACCCGCAGGCGAAGAATTCTAACATCTAATTCCATACCGATAATAAACATGAAAAGAACCAATCCTATCTGGCTCAGTATTTCAAGGTTTTTTATGGAATCCGCAGGGAAGATGAAAGAGAAAACATCAGGGAAATATAATCCTACAAGAGATGGCCCAAGAAGGATGCCGGCAAGAATCTCTCCTATTACTATGGGCTGACCGATTTTCCCTGCCAAAAGACCTAATATCCTCGAAAAAAGAATGATGATGATAATTTGAAGAATCAGTATACTGATCGAATGATACATTTTGTTTTTAACATAATTCCAGAGGCTTTGAAAAAGAGTGCCATTCCCTGTATCAATATCACTGTTTTTTATGGTGCTTTGCTGCTGTTGCGTAACGACTTGAACCTCCGTATTCGTTGAAGGTTGGATGAGGGAAGGTTTAAGGTTTTCACCTTTATGGAGTACTATCCATATCAATGATCCGAAAACCACTAATATTATAAGATAAAAGGTGAAATTCCTTTTCATAGAATCTATGCAAATACAATTGCAAAGATAAAGGTTAATAATAAATCATCCGATTTTTTTTATCCGTTCAAAATTTTTTTATTAAATTTACGGCTCAAAATTTTATTATTATGGGAAAAGAAAAAACAGTAAAAAAGGAAGCTAAGAAAGCTCCTTCCAAATCTCCGAAAGAGAAAAAAGAAGCTAAAAAGCTTAAAAAGCTTGCCAAAGGCGGCTTATAAAGCAATATTACTATTCAAGTATTGTAAATTTATCCCAATCCGGAGCTATGCGAAAATGTTCGCGGTAGGATTGAATTTCAGAATATGACAGCGTAAATATTTCTGTACATTCTTTATTGGCGGGAATTTGCAAAAGAATATTTCCTGCAGGGGCAATGATCATGGAATCGCCTGTATATGAATTTCCCTTGCCATCAGTACCAATGCGATTCACTCCTATCACATACGACTGATTTTCTATTGCCCGCGCAATGAGAAGTGACATCCACGCATCTCTTCGTTTCTCAGGCCAGTTGGCTATATATACAAGACAATCGTATTCAAATTTTCCGCCTGCCTGTCCGGTAGGCAGGTTTTCAAAAGTATTCATACTCCATACAGGGAAACGGAGATCGTAACATATCAATGGGCGTATATTCCACCCTTTAACCGGCGCTGTAATTTTTCTATTTCCAGATGAAAATACTTTATGTTCGCCGGCAAAGCGAAACAGGTGTTTTTTGTCATAATACTTATAATTGCCATCTTGCATCATCCATATTAATCTGTTGTAATATTTATTGCTTTCGTTCGTAAGTAAGCTTCCAGCGATCACGCAACTTTTCTCTTTCGCTTTTTTCTTCATCCATTGTAACGATGTCCCGCCCGGAATTTCGGCACATACAGCAGGATTCATGGAAAAAGCAGTGTTGAACATTTCGGGGAGTATAATAAGATCGACCGTTTCTTTTATTGAAGAAATTTTTTGATCAAATTGTGAAAGATTTCCGGGAATATCCTCCCAGAGAAGTTCCGTTTGAATGATCGCTATTTTTATATCTTGCATAGGATTTCAGCAGCTTTATCCATGGTATCCTCGCTTTTAGCAAAGCAAAATCTCAGCGCCCTGTTCTCTGTTTTTTTGTGATAGAAAGCAGAAACAGGAATGGATGCAACTTTATATTCTTTTGTCAGCCTTATGGCAAAATCCATTTCTTTTTCATCGGAGATCGCAGTATAGTCGAGTAATTGGAAATATGTACCTGATGATGGCGTTATTTTGAAACGTGAGGCTTTTAGCGCACAGTTAAAATAATCTCTTTTTTGTTGATAAAAATTATGAAGATTGTTGTAATTGTCTTTATTTTTCAGGAAATCCGCCACAGCATACTGTATAGGTGTGTTGACCGCAAACACCACAAACTGGTGTGCTTTGCGAAATTCAGACATCAGGTTTTCAGGTGCAAGGCAGTAGCCCATTTTCCATCCGGTGGTATGAAAAGTTTTTCCGAATGAACTGATCACTAAACTTCTTTCCATAAGTTTCGGAAAGAGGCAAATGCTTTGGTGTTCTTTTTTATCAAAGATGATATGTTCGTAAACTTCATCGCTCAGAATGATGATGTTTGTATTTTTTGTGATCTTTTCCAGCTGCTTCATATCTTCGGCAGTAAGCATGCTCCCTGTTGGGTTGTGTGGAGAATTGATGATGATCATCCGGGTGCGCTGATTCACCATCTTCTGCGTTTTATTCCAGTTGATCTTAAAATCAGGGGCATTCAGCCTTCCGTAAACCGGAACGCCTCCGTTTAATATAATCGCAGGGACGTAGCTGTCGTAAGCGGGTTCAAAAACGATCACTTCATCACCTTCCCGTACAAATGCAGAAATGGCAGAGTAAAGAGCTTCGGTAGCGCCTGCTGTAACAGTAATCTCGGTATCAGGATTATATAAAGCGGAATAAAGAGATTCTGTTTTTTCTGCAATAACTTCTCTCAAAGGCATGATACCCGGCATAGGGGCATACTGATTATAACCTTTCTTCATGTAGTGAGTTACAAGGTCTTTCAATTTATCGGAACAATCAAAATCGGGAAAACCCTGCGAAAGATTTATCGCTCCATGCTTATTTGCAAGCTGCGACATGATTGCAAAAATAGAAGTGCCAATATTGGGAAGCTTTGAAGGGATAAAATCGGGAAATTCAGCCATCAGTTCTGATCAATAATGTTGTATTGCAAAAATAATTAAATAATAAACACCTCGAAAAACTTTAAATTTTTTTGTTCGACTTCGTTTTGTAAATCCTCATGTACCATGCGTACACTGCGGTTTACAAAACTTTGCCTGCCTGCCGGTAGGCAGGTCTGCCTCAAACTTTTTTGCTTTTCGAGGTGTCAAAATTAGGTTTTTAGAGATTTCCTAATGGAAAAAATAACAGATATTAGGAACTTTCATTAAATTTGTTTTTTAAACAAAATATGAAAACTATCCAGGATCATAATTTTAAAGGGAAAAAAGTTCTTATCCGCGTAGATTTTAATGTTCCCTTAAATCATAACAGGCAGGTAACCGATGATACCCGTATCCGCGAATCGATACCTACCATAAAAAAAATACTGAACGACGGGGCGTCTGTTATTTTAATATCTCATCTTGGTCGTCCCAAAGGGGGATTTGAAAATGATTATTCGCTTACACCTCTTGTTCCTGTGCTAACAAAATTATTAGGAAAGAACATTATTTTTACCCGTGATCTTTTTGGGCAAAAAACTATTGATTATTGTTCGAAACTTCAGCCCGGCGATATCGTACTTCTTGAAAACATCCGTTTTTACCCGGAAGAAGAAGCCGGTGATGAAAATTTCGCCAAACAGATCGCTGCCCTTGGCGATGCTTATGTAAACGATGCATTTGCTACTTCCCACAGGGCGCACATGTCGATAAGCGTGCTGCCGAAATTTTTTCCGAACAATAAATACTTCGGTCTGCTCCTTGCAAATGAACTGACCAATCTTGATAAGATCCTTTGTAACGCCAAGTCTCCTTTTACTGCTATCATCGGAGGGGCAAAAGTTTCCAACAAAATTGGAATTATAAAAAACCTTATTAATACTGTTGACAATATGATCATTGGCGGTGGTATGGCGTTTACTTTTATCAAAGCATTGGGCGGAAATGTCGGCAACTCACTGTATGAAGAAGATAAGATTGATGATGCTAAAGAAATGGTGCAGGAAATGATGCTGAAAGGCGTAAATTTATATCTTCCAACAGATGTTATAGCAGCTGATACCTTCTCAAATGATGCAAATTTCAAAACATGCCCTGCTGACGATATTGATGAGACATGGATGGGCCTTGATATAGGACGAAAGACATGCAGGCGATATGCAGAAATCATTAACAATTCAAGCACTATACTGTGGAACGGGCCAATGGGTGTTTTTGAATTACCTAATTTCCAGCAGGGGACCAAAGCCATTGCTATTGCTGTAGCAGGGGCTACCATCAGCGGCTCATTTTCGCTTGTGGGAGGAGGAGATTCTGTTGCGGCTATTAACACTTACAACCTTGCCGACCAGATCAGTTATGTTTCCACAGGTGGCGGCGCCATGCTGGAATACATAGAAGGAAAAGAACTCCCGGGAGTTAAAGCAATACTTGAAAAATAATCATCCCTGCCTGTTCTGCAAACTCTGCAATCGTCAGAAAATTACTTTATCCCAAACTCCAGATGCACAGTGATAGAAGCCGTTTTATTTTTGGAAGAAGTGTTAAATGCCCCGCCATAGCTGTAATTATCTTCGGAACTGTTTTGTGCAGTGATCTGAAAAATACCCATATCCGCTTTCTTCAGGTTGCCAAGGCTACTCTTGGCATTTATGGCAATAGCTTCGGCGCGGTTGCGTGCATCTTCGGTAGCCATAGAGAGCATTTTAATTTTTAACTCCGCGAGTTTTGTATAATAATATTCGGGCGAAGATGAAATGAAATTCACTCCAAGGTCAATAAGTTCGCTCACTTCACGCGAAATATTTTCAATCTTGTCAACTTCTTTTGATTCTATTTTTATGTTTTGAGTAAGAATATATCCTTTGAATATTTTTTGGGTGATATTGCCATCCTTACCGTAAATATACTCGTAATCCGAATTGATGTCAACCGAAGAAAAAACAAGTTCATTTTCTTTAATACCTTTTGAAATGAGATATTTTTTAATGATCTCTGCATCTTTCTTCAACTGAGCGTATGCTTCTTTTGTAGATTTAGACTGTGCAGTAAAATATCCATCCCATACAATCAGGTCGGAAACAAAGTCCTGCTTGGCAAGGCCGGTTACGCTGTTGGTTTCGTTACGAACATGAGATCCCTTCCATGCTCCGCCGAGAATTGCTGCTGTTATAATTATTCCAATTGCAATAATTAGTGTATTAAAATGCTGCTTCATAATAATGTGTTTTTTAGTTAATATTTATACAAATTTTTACAAATTTATTCAAAATTGTATCAAAAGATAAAATTAAACGTAAAAATGTTTATATTTTTGCACAAATCATTTTCCGATGCCGTTTTCAAAAAGTCCGCAATTCCGTTTCTTCGATGATCCGTTACGCATGTATAATGCAATGCTGGATGATATTGAATTGGCTCAGGATTATATTTATCTTGAAACCTACAAATACGGCAATG
>JBBAAT010000014.1:0-18686 GCA_041658145.1 Bacteroidales bacterium
AAATTGCTGAATGCCTTGTACAACGGGCGTTTCTGCTTAGTGAACAAAAAAATGCTTGCAGGTACAGGATTGGACGGAATTTGTCATGTTGCAGATTCCGCAGAGTTATTAAAAAAAAATGTGATAAAATTATTTGATGTAGAGTTCGATAATGCAGAACTCGCTTTAAGGGAAGAAGTTTTAAATGAAAATTACTCGAATAAAAAAAATGCCGCGAAATTAATTGACCAGATTTTCCGATAATACCTTCCCATTCTCGCATCTGATTGTCCTGGCAGGAAATTTATCGAAAAGGGAATAATTGTGTGTAGCCATAAGCACAGCCCTCCCTGATTTGCTGATATCAAGCAGAAGTTGCATAATCCCTTCGGATGTTTCAGGATCAAGATTACCGGTAGGTTCATCTGCAAGAATAATGTCTGGATCATTGATCAAAGCCCTTGCTATCACTACTCGTTGCTGTTCTCCCCCCGAAAGCTGATGGGGCATTTTAAATCCTTTCGTTCCAAGCCCGACTTTATTTAGTACATCCTGTACATGAAACTCCATCTGGTTATGATCTTTCCACCCCGTGGCTTTCATTACAAATAAAAGATTTTCGTTTACACTTCTGTCTATCAGCAATTGGAAATCCTGAAACACAATTCCGATTTTTCTTCTAAGGAAAGGGATGTCTTTGTTTTTAATACTTCTGAAATTAAAACCTGCCACTTTCGCTTCCCCATCTATCAGCGGAAGGTCTGCGTACAGCACTTTCAGCAGGCTGCTTTTGCCGGAACCGGTTTTCCCGATAAGATAAACAAATTCTCCTTTGTCTATTCTGACATTAACATCGGAAAGGACCAGAATATTTTTTTGAAAAACAGAGACATTGCTGAGTTCAATGATAGTTTCGTCGGACATAATTTGTTATTGTCGTGGTCAAAAGTATTAAATACTTATAAAGAAAGTTGGAATATTTTTCCGTAAGGTATCTTCGCTATGATTTTTTTTATTTCTTTTTCTTTTTCGATCAATGAGAACTGTTGTAGCCAATTGGAAAAATGATCAGCCCTGAAATAGGCTATCAGTGTGAATTGTGAATCCCGGATTTGGATATAATCCGGTATTTTTGCACTGCCCTTGACTTTCAGTATATACATTCTTTATTTATTTTATTTGTTACTGTTCGGGTATAGAGTCAATGGGTTGGGCAACTGGTTTGCCTGCCTTGTCGGCAGACAGGGTAAAAAGTTAAAAGTATATGGGGGGAAAACCCGATAACCAAAGACCATCAACCAAACAAGCTGCGCAACCTTTCAACCTAAAACCTGGTTTGTTTTGGTATAAAATGGATTATCAAAAATTTTCAGACAACCCAAACAGATACTTCTACTTGTGCAAACCTACATGAATTTTAATAAATACACAAGGATTTTATGAAAAAAATGGTACTGCTAATTTATTTTTTTCAACATTTGACTGTGGATTTTGTCGTACACACATAACCTGAATTATTCACAAAAGATAATATCTTGGTGTTTCTTAAAGTCTTAGCGACTTTGTGGCATTTTTTATTATTTGCCACTAAGGCTCAAAGGCACAAAGATTTCACAAAGTTTATGAATAATGCAGGATAAGAAGTCTGTTTGATGATTTGTATTAAATAATGGTATATTTATAGAAAAATAAATGCTGATTGTTGTCAGACTAATGCAACCAACAGTAGCTGTAACAGTCTGATTTTATCAGACCTATAAAGGAGTTAGTGCCAATGCTAAAAGACAACGGAACATTATTAACTTTGCAAACTAAAAATTAAAAGTGCGGAGTCAGCACTATAATCACTGACGACAACAAAATGAAAAAAATTACAATTATCTTAACAGTTTTAATTGCAATGACAATTACATCTAATGCACAATGGCAGCAAACCAACTGCCCCTATACTGGAAGAATCAATTGTTTTTCCATCAGTGGCATTAATATTTTTGCAGGTACTCAAAACGATGGGATTTATTTATCAACTGATGATGGCGCAAACTGGACTTTAGTAAATACAGGTTTAACCAATAATTGCGTTCGTGCATTAGCTATAAGCGGAACCAATATTTTTGCTGCAACTGCCGGCAGTGGAGTGTTTTTATCAACTGATAATGGTTCGAATTGGGCTACTTTGAATAATGGCCTGACAAATCTTGATGTCCGTGCTTTCCTTGCAAACAGCCCATACCTAAATGCCGGGACAAATGGTGGCGGAGATTTCGGTTCAAGTGATAATGGAGCCAATTGGTCTAGTGTGAATACCGGGTTAACAGATCTTCACGTTACAGCATTAGGAATGGTGGGCTATACTGCTTTTGCAGGCACGCCAAGTGGTGTATTTATTCTTAATTACCCTACCTGGTCAGCGGTAAATAATGGTTTAACAAACCTAGATGTTTATACCTTAGCAACAAGCGGCACAACTCTTTTTGCAGGAACACAGGGTGGCGGTATATTTAAAACCAGCGATAACGGGGCAAACTGGTTTACTGCTAATACAGGTTTAACATTTAGTTATGTTACTTCATTTGCTGTAAGTGGAACAAATATTTTTGCTGGCACTAACGGTGGCGGGGTGTTTCTATCTACAAATAGTGGGGCAAACTGGACTGCAATAAATACTGGTTTAACAACTTTGGATATTTATTCATTGGCCATAAGTGGAACATATATATATGCAGGCACAGACGCCAGCGGAGTTTGGAAACGCCCTTTGTCAGAAGTTACTGGAATAAATGAAATTATTGATAATAATAACATTTCTGTTTACCCTAATCCTTTTTGTACACAGACAACATTGCAGACAGATAAAATTTTCAAAGACGCGACCTTGACAATCTACAACTCATTCGGACAGCAGGTAAAACAAATAAAAAATATTTCTGGACAGACAATTACTTTTCACCGAGACAACTTGCCAAGCGGACTGTATTTCATTCAACTAACACAAGACAGCAAAGTAATCACGTCAGACAAATTAGTAATCACGGACTGACAATACGCAGACGACAAACAGTACTGGCACTAACAGCGGGCTTGCGCAATGCGGGTTTTAGTGGTAAATTAAACTTCATTGCATTTAATTATCTTTGTTCTCGCGGACAGCGAAGTGCGTTTTAATCCCGCACTTCGCAAGCCCGCGGAACGTTATGGGCAAGTTTAAAAAAAGACAAGAACACGGCGGACGGACAAGAGCACCGACAATTTAGCTTGACACGTCTTGACAGTTAAGACTGACAAATAAATAATATGTGGAGACCAGCGACCACAACAAAAACGGGGCGACACCGACCTGTCTGCCGACAGGCAGGAAAGCCAAATGAGTATAAATTTTTTAAATTTAAATAAAATGAAAAAATCAATTATCTTAATTAGTTATATTATGGCCAAGACAACTATTGCTACAGCCAAAAGGTTTGATAGTTGCAAGAACCAATTCAGTATTAAACTGCTCATCCTCTTCCTGCTATTTAGTACAGGTGCCAATGCGCAATACGACAAAATGCTTATAGGCGACAATAACAATTCGCAGATTGTAATTGCCAATATAGACGGAAGCAATCTTGATACTATTAATCTAGGCGGACTTTCTCAGTCATTTTATGATGCTGATGTTGACCCAATACATGAGAAGATTTATATGGCTTGGTATTATGGCATTTACTCTATGAATTATGACGGCAGCGGTTTCGATACTTTAGTTTCTTACCCTGCCGGTGGTTACAGTTGTGGCATTGCCGTTGACGCTGCAAATGGACATATTTACTGGGGAAGCACGCCGGAAGACAAAATTTATCGCGCTGACCTGGATGGAACAAACCAAGTAACCTTCCTCTCAGGTCTGGATTACGTTGGAGATGTGGATATTGATTTGGTCCACGGATATTTGTTTTACGGACAGTATATTATTGGTGCAACTAAGGGCTTATACCGTGTTGGTCTGAACGGAACCAATAACGTAACAATAATTTCCGGCTATGATGTAGAATATCTGGGACTCGATGTAAAGAATGGCGTTATCTATTTTGGAGATGGCGGCACCTGCAGAAAGATAAACTATAACGGCACGAACGACAATCTTCTCTTTAACTTTCAGCCAGGTGGATTTTTTGTAGATACGACCAACTCATTGGTTTACTATACAGATATGAGCGCTAACCGTGTATTCCGGAGTGATTTATTTGGAGCAAATGTTCAGAACCTGATTACCACTCAATTGGCATCACCACATGGTCCTGTGTTGTTTCAGACGTGCTTTTTGATTATTAATACTCAGCCGGCAAACCAAAATGTAAATATTGGCGTTAGCGCGCAATTTGTTCTTCAGGTTTCAGGAACTAATATTAGTTACCAATGGCAAACAGATGCAGGCTTAGGTTTTCAGAACATTAGCAATGCTGGTCCATATAGCGGAGCAACAAACGACACATTGACTGTTTCAAACACAACACTTGCAAATAACAATCAGCAATTCCGTTGCATTGCAACTTCTATTTCTTGCATCGATACTTCTACGGTTGCAATATTAACTGTGCTTGACAATTCCGGAATCAACGAAGCCGTTGAACAAAATCTGTTTAAAGTTTATCCAAACCCTACCAACAGCAATATAAATGTTCAGGTGAATGCAAGTCTGATTGGTGCTACTTATACCATTACCGACCAATTGGGCAAAATAGCAATGACAGGAAAACTGAATACGGAAAATTCGACAATTGAACTTAGTAATTTATCGGGAGGTATTTATATGTTCAGTTTTGGAGACGATACTAAGCAGACATTTACATTGATTAAGAATTAAAACCAGCCCATAACAGCAATGCTTGGTATTAATCCCGCCCGAACACTAAGCAGCCAATCGTTAGCGGTTTAGCATTACTTATCGGAATGTAAAATTATAACTAATCCCGATAATAAAATCCTTCCGCGGATCAATAGTATTGTATTGCTGCTGTATCATATAAAATACGTCAATGGCATGCATGCGGTTGATATCATAAACTATACCTGCGCAATAGCGGGCATTGTTAATGTAAAACGCGCCAGACTTATTTAATGGAGTGAATAATTCTGTTGAGATGTATGGTGAATATTTCTTGCCGGAATCAAACCTGAAGGTAAGTTTATTCCGTGAGTAATTTGAAGGAACAGTACCATCCTGACTTGAGTAAACATCGGCATATTGTGATTGAAAACGGGTACGTAATATAAATATTACAGAACTGAGTTTTTTACGCATTGAAAGGTCAAAATAATAGCGGTGGCGTTTACTGTAAGAGTCGTCTAAACGTCTTTTGTTTGTGAATCGGTAATTGCCCGAAATCCGGATGACTTTATTTATTTTATATGTCAATCCTGCCTCAGATAAAAATGTCCCAAGTTCAGTTATGTTTTCATTAAACCGGAATTCCTGTGCCAGATTTAATGATAACACAGGTGTGATTTTCTTCTCTGCATTCAGACTTAGCCAGAGTCCTGCATCGCTTACCTGTGCTGTCGCATAGAAAAAACCAGAAATAAGAAATATAAGAAAAAATATTTTATATTTCATAACTATTTGGGTATAGGGAAATAGAGGTATAAGGTATAAAGGTATAAGGGAAAAGACACATAACTTTCACTACCTCTATACCTTTATAACCTATACCTTTATACCTAAATAGTAACATTTTTTTCTTCATAATAAAACACCCAAATTCTTGCAGTATCTCTCAAAAAATTAACTCTTTCTATGTGTATTCTATGAATATTTAAGCCAGTACGTTTTTTTAAATCATCTATTAATTCGTCATATTTTTCCGGTTTGATTAAATCAATTTTTTCATATTCAATGCGTTTGGAATATTCTTTATTGTGAGCAAGGATTTTTTCAAGGGTAAATGAAACTATTATAATCAAAACATCTGCACCGATAAACTCTGCATATGTTATGCGGCGATAGAACATAGCATTAATCATTCCCATACAAATAAGAATAAAAAGATAGGTCAAATCTTTAATAGGTATCGGCATAGTGCGGTAACGTAGCAATCCGAATAAGGCAAAGAGTCCAAAAGCAAATCCTATCTGTATGGTTAAATTTCTCATTAAGGCGCAAACAAAAAAGATTACGGTATTAAAAAGAATAAGCGTAAATACATGCTCTTTACTTCTATTATTAAAAGGGAAGTAAATAAAACGAACAATGATAAATGCTAAAAATATATTAATAGCAAAACGCATCATCAATTCGGAGAAATCAACAGAGTCAAATACTGGTATATTAAAGATATTAAAGGTATCTTCTGCCGATTGTGTATCTGTTCCAGCATCATCTAAAGGTGAATCGGATGTTTGTAAAAATGGATTCAGAAATCTTACTATTAGTGGTAACATATAATTTTTTTTAAATTAATTAATAATGCATAATTTATTAACCGCCATAACTCTTGGTTTAAAACGGTTATATTTTACATGAGGGAAAAGTGAATTAACCCCAAGACAATATTTGCTAATACGAACGCTTGGGAGCCGATATTTGCGTGCTATTTGAATAAAATCCGATGACAAAGATAATTTATCTTGCTTAACTTCTAAGATTATCATTCCATTAAATTCTTTTTTTTGAGAGTTGTTTTTGTAAGATAAATTTAAATCAATAGTTGCCCGTTCTTTTATGCCGTAATGCACTAAAGTAATACGGGAATATTTTACAGAAAGTTTTGGAGATAAAGGGTCAGGATTATATTTTAAGCGTTCCTTAACAAATTCCATTTCATCGTCTGATAATGTGCCTCGCTGAAATATTTCTTTGGGAATCTTAATTCTTCTTTTTCGTGTATCGCCTCTGTTATTTTTGAATTTCACTTCAAGGAAATGCAAATTTGAATCAGTATATTCTCTAAAACGCACTTTATGTCGGTTCATCTTCCCATTGTGATGGTCCAAATAAAATTTTAAATTTTCAGTATCAAAATACAAAGAAGAATAATTTTGAACTCTTTTATTTTCTATTTCAAGTATTCTATAATATTGTTTTGCTTCATTAAGGATAGCAGGCAAAACATCAATTTTAAAAATAAATTTAGTGTCCTGTCTATCCATTAGTTTCACAGCATCCATTTCTTCAAGGTAGATAGGTTCAAAAGAATTTAGTATGTTTTTCAGTTGTTGCATTAAAAAAAGTCAAAATTTAGAAGTACTCATAAATATACTTCTTTACTGATTCAAGAATGTTGGCAGGATTGTATGTCTGCTTTGATTCTTTCAGTTTTTTATTGTTATACGTATAAACAATCTTTTTAAGCAGGTTTCCCGATGCATCGTATACCAATTCTGTTGCTTTGTCACCATTGGCATTGTATTTATAAGTTTTCTTTTCGTTCTTATTCTCTTTAACATCAAACAATGTTTCCTCATTTTTATTGCCGGATGCATCATATTTTGCAGTTTCTTTCCTTTTAATACTGCCGTTTTTATCATAGTCCACTTTCAGGATGGTACGACCATTCTTGTCATATTCTTCATAAGATTCTTTATATGTATTGGTTTTACCGTTTTCGTTATTGCCCTGCCATACAGTTGTTGATTTGATCTTATTTGCCTTGACCTCCTTTTTGTTTTGTGAAAAAAGACTAAAAGCAGATATTAAAATTATCAGCAACGTAAGAATTACTCGGACCATATTCTAATTTTTACTTGTTTTTATTCTGAAATCAGGAAGTTCTAACGTTTGTTTTTTTTCGGTGATTTCCACTGACTGAACCACAGCGCTGTCTATATAATTCTGTTTAACTTCAGTATATACATATACTTTATATTTTCCTTTTCTCAGGTACTTAAATTCGAAAGCGCCCTCTGAGTTTGAATCCTGATTATCACCAACTGCAATTTCATCGCCGTAAATAATATATACTTTCTGCCCACCTAAATAGCCGGAATCCTGTGGAACTGTAAATGAAGCATTATAATTAACTGTGAACACTTTCCCTTTTATACTGGCTCTTCCACCTTCACCGGGTTCTTTTGAGCAGGAATTGGTTAAAATAATAATTATAAATAATATGAAAAAAATACATTTAGGTTTCATTTTTATTTTGACTTTTATGAAATTGATTTTTTTAGTAACTACTCAGGCAATGTAATAGAACGCTGATGACGCAGATTGCTTAAGATTAAATAAGATTTTATTTTATCTGTGTACATCATAATTATCAGCGTCATCAGCGTTCTATTTATTTTTTCATCGACTGTGTAGTAACAAATTTCCTTTGGTTATTTATTAGAGGGATTGATAACAATAAACTTCCCTGTATGTATAGTTTCAATTTCATCATTATTACACAAAATAAGTTGATAAAAATATATACCAGCATGAAGATTATCTCCCGTTAGCTTAATTTCAATTTTATCTTCGCTTATGAATTGATCAGATAAAGGAACGATTTTTTTATGTTTTTTCCCCGTAATATCATAAATAATCAATTCTATGTTTTTATTAGTAGAATTCGTAATCTTTTTACCGGTGATAATTATAGTTGTTGATATAGTAAATGGATTAGGAAAAATTTGAATAGCCACTCCTTCTAAAATTTGATTTTCATAATTGATTGATGCGGTTCCATCGGAATAAAGATGATGAGCATAAATGTCAAAATTTCCGGAACGTTTATCCTGCCAAACAAATATAGCACCGCCGTTACCATCTGAAACATGCTTTACGCTTGTTTGGTTACTATCAGCAGTTGCAACAGCAACACCATTAGTAACCCATTGTATCATCCCTGAAGCATTTATTCGTTGAGCATATGTATCTGAATTAGGATTATTAACATTGCTATTTTGATCGCTTTCCCAAACGATAATCGACCCGCCGATGCCGTCGCCTACAATGTTAGGAGCAATCTGATTAGATATGGCAGTAGAAATTGCAACGCCATTAGTAACCCATTGGGCTGTTCCGCTTAAATTTACATACTGTGCGTAAATATCATAATTAAGAGTACCATTACGTGCATCTTTCCAAGTGATGATTGCACCATTGATATTTTCAGTAGCTAAATCAATAGCGCTTTGTGAGCCAGTTGCTGAGCAGATAGAAACTCCATTAGTTGTCCATTGAACAATTCCTGAAGCATTAATTCGTTGAGCATATACATCGTAATCCGAACCGTTCCTCTTATCTTGCCAGGCAATAATGGCACCGCCCGAACCATCTGGCTCTATTTTAGGATTACTTTGTGTGCCTGTAACACTGCAGATAGAGACGCCATTAGTTGTCCATTGAGTTGCCCCGGAAGAATTGACTCTTTGAGCATAAATATCATAATCAGCGCCATTACGTTTATCCTGCCAGGTGATAATTGCACCACCCTGATTATCTGTTTCTATTTTCGGATTGATTTGGTCTCCTATGGCAGTGCATATTGCAACGCCTCCTGATGTCCATTGAGCAGTTCCGTTTGAATTTATCCGCTGAACATATACATCCCAATTACCATTAATAGAATCCTGCCATACAATAATAGCACCATTAGACCCATCGCTTACATGTTTTGGATTTTGTTGTTCATAAGATTTTACAATTATACCTGCACCATTTGCCGCCCATTTAATAACACCCATTGAATCAACTCTTTGGGCGTAAATATCTCTATCTCCATTACGCCAATCCTGCCAGACAATTATTGCTCCGCTCATGCTGTCTTCAATAATAGCAGGGGTTGTTTGGTGGTCAACGTCAGTGCAAACAGAAACTCCATTTGCTGTCCACATAACCACCCCTTGTGCATTTATCCGTTGTGCATATATATCTCCATTTGCAATATTATTGCGATAATCACACCATGTAGCAATAGCGCCGCCTTTGTTATCGCCAGCTACCCTTACATCCTGCTGGTCATTTGCGGCAATAGCAACAGAAGTATTTATTGATGGATTGGTATTCCATTGGGCGTTTACAATATTGAATCCCGCACATGCGGGATTGAATATTACAATAATTAATTTGATAATAGTTCGCATATGAAAGTATTTAATAAGTTAATAATCCGCAAATTTATCAAAATTTTTGATATTGTCACAAACTCGCACGAGTTGAATCATTGAATTATGATTTTTCCATTTTTTATTACCTGCTGCTCATTTTTCAGTTGATAGAAATACATTCCGCCGGGCAGATTGAAGTTTAAAGTTTCGTGTTTAGAGTTTAGAGTTTTTTGAAAAATAATATTTCCGAGTACATCAAAAATTTTCAATTGTAAACCAGAAACCGTAGAATATAAGCTCACAGTACCGTTTGTAGGATTGGGATAGATATAGATATAGATGATGCCGTTTTCATCTAATAGTTCTTCAACACTGGAAAGTGAATTGGTAGCGTTGAAAGTGGGAGGCATAAATACAAAGGGACCGGTTCCGTTCGGATATCTTCCCCATGTGATGTCGGTTGACTGTGCGGGAAAACTTATGCTATCAACCACATAACCGTTGGAGTATGAAATGACAGCATGTTCACCGCTGCCGGAGAATTTAAAGTCGCAGTGTAACTCTGAGGAAGATGTGTCGTTATCCGCCCATACTATCAGAAATCCGTAAGGAGGAATAATCACATCTGCAGGGAACTGCCATCTGGTGGGGTTTGTAACATCATCGGATAAATTCAGATAATCAAGCGAAACGGAATCGGCAGTGTTGTTGTAAATCTCAACCCAGTCGCTATATTGCCCGTTATTATTTTGAACTGTGGTGTTATTAACAGCCATAATTTCGTTTATCACTATTCCACCGGCATTTATGGTTGCGTAGTCGGCATCAATGGTGTAATATTCGTGCTCAGCGCGTTCGGGAGAGAAGATGCCTGCCTCGTTGTTTTCGGCATAAATATAATAATGAATTTCGGGTGAAGTAACGGGTACAGAAATTCCGTAAGTGCCGTCGCCGGCAGCGCCATCGCCATGCAATCCGTCATCATACATAATCAACCGGTAGAATCTCTCCATAACTGAATACCGCAATCCGAGAAATACTGAAGTTGCATTGGTCACATTGGCGGTGATGTAAATGTTTGAATTGATGAGTGGAAAAGTATCCGAGGGCTGAATGTTGCTGATTGTTGGCGGCACTTGCTGGAACTCGGTCGTTGAATTCAGGTAAGTAGACCGTGCATCCATCAGGTAAGTAATTCCTGGTGCTGTAAATGGTCCGGAAGTAACATTAGTAGTTAAATTGTCATGGAATTGTAAATAGGTGTAGAATGTATTCTGGTCTGACTGAATTGCTGTATCTATAATAGTTTGAAGATATTGGGAATATGTGTAATAACTTGAATTGGCAAAATTTTCGCTGACAATTGTACGTATATGCGCGATGTACATGCGCTTGAACATGGGAACCGCGAGCAGTTTATTCACAAGAGGCCAGGGGGGATCATTGCTGTGCAGCATAGGCGGCATTGTTTGCTCCTGCGAAATGGTGAGCGGCGAGCCGGTACCTGCATTGGTGAAGTTGCCGAACGCTTCATTCACATCCCATACTATCGGATTAAACCTTCCGTTATGGTCTTCATAAATGTAATAATTGTGTTCAGGTTGGCCGATGTAACTGTCAAGGTTCACCAGCACATTATCATAAACGAGCATCCAGAGAGCGCGGTCAACGTCAAGAATGTTTTCAATTCCATTGATATTATTTTTAAGTGTATTGCAAAGGTTAATCAGGTCAGCCCATCCGTAATCGGATTTCATAGTATAGGTCGTATAATAGAACGTGCTGTCGGAACCTTTGTAAAAAAGAGAACCGCCAAAGTTATCCATGAAGAAAAAAGAATTAGTGTTGGAAAAAAAATGCGAATCAACAAATGTTTTGGTAACTGCTTCGGTATTTGCATACAACCCGATATACTGGCCGTTGATATACACCTGCGCATAATTGGAAAGAGATGCCTGCATATAATTTCTCAAAATATCATAAGCGAGTACTTCGCGTACAAAAGACGGATCTTTAAATCCGTTGCTGAGCTTGATGTCTTTGTATCCCTGGTAATCCTGGCTTTTTACATAATCCAGTTCAATATGAAGCGGGTTTTTTACATTATTGGGATTATAAGAACTGTTTCCCTTGTATTTCACGCCAGCGCTGTCAAATTGCACACCGTTTATTTTTACCCACCGTGCCATAGTATAACTATCGCTGCCCAATTTTGAAGTATCAAGTATGTAGTCCCAGTTTGCCTGTGAGAACGTGATTTCAATTTTCTGGATAGTGTCAATGTCATAGAAGCTCTGGGCTTGGGTTTTAGTTGGCAATAAGCAGTAAGCAGTTAGCAATAAAATTGTAATTAAAGATGTAAAATTATTAGTGTGTGCAGTACTTTTTGTTTTCATATTCATAAGATTTAATTTTTACTTTTTAATTTGGAACAACGTGGTGAAACTTTACACATAATATTAAAACTTTATAAAATTGAATTGTGCAAAATTATTTTTTTTTTATTATTGGCCTAAAATAGTTTTCATTTGAGAATAATTTTTAATTTTGTTTCACACTAAAAATGGTCAATTTTTTAGCCACAGATTATCACAGATTAATTCGTATAATTAGTGGCTAAAATATTAAATATAAAAGTTAAATTTTATGGCTATAATACGACTTTTTTTAATACAAATAATATTATTTCTGTTTTTAACCACTAATGGACAAATAACACTTAATAGTAATAATTTCCCTACACCTGGCATGAGTTTGCTTCGTTTTTATTGTGGCACATGGGTGCCTGATACAATAAATTTTGTTTATACCGGCGACTTTCAGTCCTGCGATTTTTCAGGGTATGGAATTTTTATGAGTGATACTCTTAATTTCCCTGATGCAACCACAACACCTTTTACAAATGAACATCCTGGCGCTGATGTTGCAACATTCAAACCAATTGATTCTGTTTCTTATATATATGACTACTTTTCTTATAATAATAATACTTACTGGGAAAGCGGTTTGACTTATGTTGCAGATGTTGACAATAATGGTACTTTAGATACTATCCATGGAAACCATTCTGATATTGATACATTACTTTCCACAGAATACACCTTTGGTCATAATGAAACAGAAACATCATTAATTACTCTTTTTATAAATTCTTTAGTTTATGCAGATTTACATAAAATAAAAGAAATAGAAGTTAATGGCTGGGGAAGTTTAAATACTCCTTTTGCTTTCTATGATGACGCCTTAAGAATAAAATATATTGAATATAAATATGATAGTGTTTTTGATATTTTTGGAACTTTTTATAATGCTAAATTAGATACCTTTTATTATTACCTCTTTTATGCAAAAGATGTACGTTATCCTGTTGTTATTGCTCACTTCAATAATATAGGCGAATTACAATATGTTGAAATAATGAAAAAACAAACATTTATATATGGCTGCACCGACTCTTCCGCAATTAATTACAATCCGCTTGCTCAGATGGATGATGGGAGTTGTATTTACTGCAATCCAATATCATATACTATTACGCAGGATACTGCAATTTGCATAGGCGATGCTATTACTTTAGAAGTTACCGGCGGAAATTCTTATCTCTGGAATACAGGTGAAACTTCTTCTTCAATTACTGTTCAACCTTCTGCTGATGAGGTTTATAGTGTGTATATTTTTGATGGAAATAATTGCTCGGAATTTGCAACGGTTGAAGTTACTGTATATGCTCCTGTTCAGGCAGGTTTTTGGGTTACAAATAATTTGCAAATTAGCGATTCTGCGCTTTTTGTTAATACTTCTACAAATGCTACAAACTATTACTGGAATTTTGATGACTCTGTGAACGGCACAAGCACTGAAGAAAATCCTAAACATCTATATTCCTCATCAGGCACAAAAAATATAATGCTTATTGCCTTTAACCTTTGTTTTTCTGATACCTTTAATTATACTATAACTATTTCTACTGTTGAGGAAATAACAAGTATTTTGACTGGTTTGAAAGTTTATCCGAACCCGGGCGAAAATGCAAGCATTGAATTTAATCTTAATAAAAATGCTAATATAGATATTACCATAAGCGATTTATTAGGCAGAAATTTTCACATACTAAAAGAAAACAGTAATAGCGGGAAGCATAAATATTTTATCAATACGAAAGATTTGAACTTACAGGCAGGTATATATATTATACAAATCAATGTAGATGGACGAGTATATTATAATAAATGGGTGAAGATATGAAAACAGTAATTCAATTAATCTAATTGACCTAATTTCTAATTACTCTAATCAAATCATAAATTCTAAACATGAAAAAATTATTACCTATTCTGCTTATCCTGAACTTAGTAAATCCGACTTTCTCTCAAGTCGTCATCAACGAAATTTGCTCAAGAAATGCCACAATTATTTACGATGAAGATGGCGATAACGAGGACTGGATTGAACTTTATAATACCGGCACTTCACCAATAAATCTTAATGGATATTTTATCAGTGATGATAATTTAAACTATCAAAAATGGCAATTTCCGAATGTTACCATCCAGCCCTATTCTTTTTTGACCTTGTTCGCTTCTGGAAAAGATAGAAAAAAAACAATAGACCATTGGGAAACAGCTGTGTATGCCGAAGACCAATGGCGAGGAATAATTCCTGATTCTACCACTGATACACTTTGGCGAGAACCCCCTTTTAATGATGCTGGATGGATACTTGGCAACGGCGGCTTTGGCTATGGCGATGGTGACGACCAAACAGTAGTTACCCCACCTGTTTCTTCTATTTATATCCGTAAGACATTCAATATTGTTGATACATCAGAAATTGGTAGTGCTATCCTCAATGTTGACTATGACGATGCTTTTGTTGCATACCTGAACGGTATTGAAATAGCACGCAAAAACATTGGTGAACCCGGCTTTCATCCTGTATACAACGAATTGGCATACCAAGAGCATGAAGCGCTTATGTATCAGGGAATGCTTC
Organism: Bacteroidales bacterium; assembly: GCA_041658145.1. Lineage (GTDB taxonomy): Bacteria > Bacteroidota > Bacteroidia > Bacteroidales > CG2-30-32-10 > JBBAAT01. Next base: position 14,983 of record JBBAAT010000014.1, read on the forward strand.
CTGAAAAATTCTTTATCCCCGAAGAATATCTGAAATTATTTATTCATAATGGTCCGAATGTCCTTGCTATTGAAGTTCATAATATCAGCGAATCTTCTTCTGATATGACTTTGATTCCATATCTTCATTTTGCTATTAAAGATAATTCCAATAATTATGGAACACCGCCGTCATGGTTTGAGATGGGAGTATCGCGGCTTCATATAAACTTTAAATTAGCCGCAGAAGGAGAAACCTTATATTTATTAGACGCATTTTCAAACTTAATTGACCAAAAAACATATCCCTATACACAACTTGATAATTCTTCAGGCAGACAGCCTGACGGCAACACAAACTGGGTTTTATTTGGTATACCAACTCCTGATGCTTCAAACAACACTTCAACTTCTTATACACAATATGTTACTGACCCTGTGTTTTCGCTTAATGCCGGATATTACAATGTTCCTCAATCTTTATCAATTAGCTGTTCTTTTCCTGCATCTAATATCAGATACACAATAGATGGCAGTAATCCCACACAAACATCATCTTTATATACAACAGCTGTTTCTATTGATTCAACTATGGTAATAAAAGCCCGTGCTTTTGCTACGACTGCTTTGCCTTCGCATATTATTACAAATACTTATTTTATTAATGACAGTTCAACATTGTGTGTTGTTTCAATAAGTACCCAACCTGATAAATTATGGGATTGGAATTCTGGCATTTATGTATTAGGACCAAATGCTGAACCAGAAACGCCAAATTTTAACGCTAACTTCTGGCAGGATTGGGAAATACCTGCTCAAATAGAATTTTTTCTCCCCAATGGAAATATAGAATTTGAGCAAGATGTTGGAATGAGAATTGGTGGCAACTATTCTCGTTCTTTTCCACAAAAGTCATTCAAAATTTATGCAAGAGATAAATATGGCGACCCTGATATTGATTATAAACTCTTCCCTGATAAAAATATTCAGAATTATAAACGTTTCATTCTTCGCAATTCAGGGACTGACTGGAATAATACACATTTTAAGGACGCTTTTACACATAAATCTGTTCAGAAAAACACTCATATTGATATACAGGATTATCGTCCATCCCTTGTTTACTTGAACGGTCAATACTGGGGTGTTTTAAATATGAGAGAAAAAATCAATAAATTTTATTTAGAAGAAAATTACGGTGTTAATCCTGATAGTGTTGATTTACTCGCTTATGAAGGTTCTGTTGTTGAGGGTTCTAATGAAAATTTTATCAATATGGCTTACTTTATAATTCATAATGATATGGCTGATTCTGCAAACTATGAAATAGCCAAAGGATGGCTTGATGTTGAAAATTTTTATGACTATTTTATTACAGAAATTTATTATAATAACTGGGATTGGCCTCAGAATAATATTAAGTACTGGCGTGAACAAAAGCCGGATGCAAAATGGCGTTATATTTTATGGGATATTGATAATGGCTTATCGCAATATTTTTTTAATGACCTTAACAGAATATTGACTATGACAGATAATGCTCATACACTTATGCTTACCAAACTTTTAAAAAATAATTCTGCCAAAAATTATTTTATCAATCGTTATGCTGATTTAATAAATACTTGTTTTTATCCTGATAATTTAAGGGACTTGGCATTTATGATGCGTGATTCAATTGCATCAGAGATGCCACGTCATTTTGCTAAATGGGGCGACGGAACTTCTTATCCTGACTATTCAAATATGGAAGGTTGGGGTAATTTTGATAATTGGTATAACTGGAACATTGGGCAAAGTTTGATTGATTTTGTTAGTTTCCGCCCTGAATTTGTTAGAAATCATATTGAAAATCAGTTCTCATTAAATAAACAAGTAGTAGTAACTTTAAAAGTTGAGCCAGCTGATGCAGGCAGAATAAAAATCAATACTATTATTCCTGATTCTTTGCCTTGGGCAGGAATTTATTTTGACGGCAACCCGATTACTCTTACTGCTATTCCTAAGCCCGGTTACGAGTTTGCTTTCTGGAACTCCGTCTTAATTCTTCAAAACCCTGATTATAACCAAACAATAACTTTAAATCCTGATACAAATGATGTGTTTACCGCATATTTCTTCGGCTCTCCTGATACTCCGCGTATAACTTTCAGCGAAATAAATTATAATTCTGCCTCTTACCCTGATGCAGGTGACTGGATTGAATTATATAACTACGGTAATATACCTTTTGACCTCTCTTGCTGGAGTTTTAAAGATGGTAATGATAATAATTGTTTTAACTTTCCGGATAATACAATCTTAAATTCGGGAGCATATCTTGTTTTATATAGGGACTCTGTTAAATTCGCTTTCGCCTTCCCGTCTGTTACTAATAAAATTGGTGCTTTAGATTTTGGCTTAAGTGTTACGGGCGATTCTTTACGGCTATATGATACATTGGGCAAGCTGTATCTTTCTATGAGTTATTCGCCTTCTGCACCTTGGCCTGCTGAAGCAAACGGACTCGGCTATACTTTAGAACTCCTTGACAATTACGGAAATTTGAATAATGCTTATAACTGGTTCGCAGGATGTATCGGTGGTTCTCCCGGCGGTCCTTTCACTCCCTGCGATAATGATATTACAGAATTATCTTCTGACGGGCTTATAAATTTTGACGTGTTCCCGAATCCATTCATTAATTCAACAAATATCGCCTTCTCTATTGATGAAGCAAGTTGGGTATCTATAAAAATAACTGATATATACGGCAAAGCCATTGAAACCCTGCTGGCTCAGGAAATGCAAAAAGGAAACTATAAAATAAACTTCTCTGCTGAAAATATAAGCCCGGGAATCTACCTCTGCCAACTGAGGACATCTAAACATTTAAAGACAAAATTATTGCAGGTTGTGAAGTAAGTAAAGTAACAAGTAATGTAAAATTTGCCACTAATTGCACGAATTTTAACTGAATATTCGTCTTTAATTCGTGAAATTCGTGGCTTATTTTTGATTTTAAAGACAGGCATTAATTAATCACGATTTTCCTGCCGGTTTCATTATTAATAATCAAAAGATAAATTCCTGCAGGTAATCCGGAAATATCAATGTTAAACTCATTCTGTCGCATTAATGTTTCAGTGTATTTCAATTGTCCGGTGTAGTTGATTAATGCAACAGATAATTTGTCCGGGATATCATTTCTGGCAAGTATTACGTGAATCTGATCCGAAGCGGGATTCGGATAAATTATCATATCAAAATCAGAATAAGAATTATCATTGATATCAAGGTAGCAGCCAAAGCTTGCGAGCTGAAGCTGGAGACTGTTTCTGCGGTTTGTGATGAGGGATTTTAATCCGGGAATTTTAGAAGTCACTGTCGTTACATCTATATTGATGTTATCCTCAAACTGCTGGTTCGTATAAAACTTGTTCGTGTCGGCATAAACATAAGGACGTATAAGGTTTGCCAAACTGTCAATTATCGGGTCAAGATAAGCGTGGCTGAAATAATTGCTCACATAATTGCAAACGGTGGTTACATAGGAGTTTTTGTAAGTAGCGTTCTGAAGCATCTTGTCGTTCAGCGGGCGTATGCTTGATGGGCTTGGTATAAAGAGCATGCTCAGATTTTCAAGTTGCGAAATATTCATCCCCATCTGTTTATTTGCCCCGAATGTCCCGTTAACATCCCAGATGATGAAATCAAATTTGTTCGTTGCTGTATTGTGGTAGATAT